>JAGXTA010000034.1 GCA_018333535.1 Deltaproteobacteria bacterium
GGGATGAATGCGAGGAGTGCAGACCCATGACGCTGCTCTATTGCAGCGAGAGAATTCAGACAACCACCCCGGCCCTTCGGCAAGCTCAGTACCACCCCTCCTTATCAAGGCGGGGAGTTATGGAGGCCGTATGACGGTCATCCTGCCGAAGAAAGACGCAGTGGCTACCAGGGGAAAGGTCTGGAGGGTGATTCGCGGACTGCCGGGCGGGTTCACCTTTGATGAGATCGCCACAATCACGGAATCCCCGCAGGGCGCGGTAACAACCTACCTCATCATACTGTCAAACGCCGGCTATATCCGACAGGCCGGTAAGCGGAAAGAGGCGGACGGGCGGCGGAAGGTCGTCTGGCGGCTGGCCAGGAACACCGGACCGAAAGCGCCTGTGCCCTGCCGGTGCCTGTACGACCCGAATATCGATGAGGTAAAGGCCGTGGACCGTGCCCGTAATCCGTCTTCCGTTAACGGACAACGGACACGGACACGGATTACGGGCACGAACAACGGAGGACGTCATGTGGATTGAAATCCTACGGAAGGAAGTCGGGGCGAAGGGGCCCCGTCAGGTCGCCAAGGAACTGGGCCTCTCGCGGTCCACAATCGACCTGGTCGTCCAGGGCAAATACCAGGCGTCCACGGACGCCATTATCAAACGGGTAAAGGCGATTTACGGCAGGGACGGACACGTCCTCTGCGCGGTACTCGGCGAGATCTCGCCGAACCTGTGCGCGGAGAAATGGGCGCTCGCCAAAAAAATCGGCATGATGGCCGGAAATCCCGAGACGTTAAAGCTCTACAAAACGTGTCTTAACTGTAGCGTGAGAAAAGGGTAGGAGGTCATGGGTGATGGGATCACCAAGCCCCAGATAAAAAAAATCAAGACCCTGCAATCGAAGCTCGGTATCGCGGACGAGCAGTACCGGCTGCTGCTGTCGGACTACTGGGTAGAGTCCTGCACGAAGCTGACGGAGAAAGATGCCGCTGAATTTATCGGCAAGCTCGAAGCGATTGCCCTGGACAAAGGCGTGTGGAAGAAATACGCCACAAGCGCTGCCCCTTTAGGTAAGCGCAAGTATGATTCGCTGGGGATGAGAACAGGCATGGCCTCCCCACGGCAGCTTCGCATGGTCGAAGTTCTATGGAAAAACGTCTCCTTCACGCATGACAAACATAAACAAGCAATCGCACTCAGGCGCTTTATTTTCCGCATCGCAGGGGTGGACGACCTGGTTTTTCTTACCAGCCAGGGCGCATCAAAGGTGATCAATGCGATACAGAGCATGAAAGGGAAACACGGGCACGGTCGTTCAGCGGGAACATACAAAGACAGATCGGCAGGAGGGTTCTGATGCCTAAAGTCCACAGGAAAATCACGCGGAGAGAGAAGGAGCGCATCGTGGCGGAGTTTAACGACCTGCGCGGGATCAGCGGCAACGGCAATGTCTTCTGCGGACCGAAGGGCGGCGTGATCGACCTGTCGGTCTGCATAGTAGCGCAGACGCGCACCCCGGCGCAGTGCAGCGGGTGCAAAGAATACAGGAGATGAAAACGAGGAGGGAAATGAAATTCAAATTCTGTCCGGTAACAAGGGAGTTGTGCGCCAGATCGACAGGCGCGACAAATCAGGGAAGGTCGGACACATGCATGGAAACGGGCAAAAAATTTTCTGAGATGACGGAATGCCCGAAAAAGGAGGCGAAGGATGGTAGTCGAAAAGGTTCTGTGTAACAGGTGCGGCGAAAAAGTCAACGGCGGCGGCTATTCGATATCGCTCCGCAGCGAGACAGGCCGCAGTTTTGAAGTAACCGTGAACAAAAAGATTGACGAAACAGGCGATTCGCACGCCTGCGGCAGAAACTGCCTGATGCTGATATTGAACGACCTGGTCGACCGCATCAGCGGGCCCGCAAAGGTGGCGGCATGACGTGGAAAGAGGCTGCAGGCGGAGTGCTGCTGGCTGTGACGGGATGGGTATTTATCATGATCATGTATGCACTTTATGAAATAACAGGAGGAAT
Source organism: Deltaproteobacteria bacterium (assembly GCA_018333535.1). Classification (GTDB taxonomy): domain Bacteria; phylum Desulfobacterota; class BSN033; order BSN033; family UBA1163; genus RBG-16-49-23. Next base: position 2,019 of record JAGXTA010000034.1, read on the forward strand.
GTAAATGGCTACAATGCAGGAAATAGAAAACGCAACAAGGTCATACGCGGTCGCGCGCAAGGAACTTGCGATGAAATGCCAGGCGCTCGAAGAAGAGATAGCGCAGGCCAAAAAGAGGCACCTGGGCGCTATCAAGAAGTCCGTCGAGGTGGCGAAGACCTACCAGTCGAGGCTTGGCGGTCTTATCGAAGACAGCGCCGAGCTTTTCAGCAAGCCGCGCACGGCGGTCTTCTACGGCATCAAGGTCGGCTTTCAGAAGGGCAAGGGCGGTCTTGCATGGGACGACGACTCACACGTTGTAAAGCTTGTCAAAAAGCTCTTTCCCGATCAGGCGGAAACGCTGATCAAGGTTGCAGAGTCGCCTGCAAAGGCCGCGCTCGCGCAGCTTCCGGCCGCAGATCTCAAAAGGCTCGGCATCGAGGTGATCGACAGCGGCGATCAGGTGCTGATTAAACCGACCGACAGCGAGGTCGACAAGCTCGTCAATGCTCTGTTAAGGGACGAGACGAAGGAAGTAAGGGAGGCTGCGTAGATTGTGGAGCAGCTATGAGCGAAGAGCTTACCTTCGAAGAATCCCGCATATGGGACGCGATACGGCTCTATCGGGGGAAGGACAGCGCGGTGACCGGGAGGCAGATCGCGGAGTGGACGGGGCTGGAGTATGACTTTATCCGCTCGGTGATCTCGCACCTGGTAAACGACCACAACTATCTGATCGCATCGAACAGCAGGGGATATTTCGTGCCGGAGACGGCGGAGGAGATATTCGGGGCGACGAAGAGCCTGAGGCGCCGGGGCATCAGCATCCTCGTCCGCGCGGCACGGCTCCAGCGGACGTCGCTGGAGGACATTTTCAATCAGGCGAAGATGGAGTTTACAACGACCGTGAGGCGTGAATCGTGAACAGTCATATGGAGGTGCAATAAGATGGTGTTATGCCTTTACAGTTGCGGGAATTATACGGACGAGCCGGACGGCGTCTGCGTGAAGTGCAAGGGGTACAGCGACATCAAGGACGATGACAGCGAACCGTGTCCGGTTAACGTGCCCGTAACGGACACGGACAACGGAAAACGGACACGAATTACAACATCAGGAGGTGGAAGGATGAAGGGAATGAAAAGGTGCGTGAAGTGCGGATCCGAGTACGGCGTCCGCAAAACCCGCTGCGAGTGCGGGTATGAATTTACGGATAAACCCACCCCGGCCTGCAGCCCCCCCCCAATGAGGGGATATTGAAAAAGGAGGCGGAATTCAAAGGCAAACATAAAAAGTGCAGCATTGACGGCTGCGATAAGCAGGGATGGAGGGCTGGTATGTGCTACAGACACTGGCACATCGAGCATCCGAAAGCGAAAAATTCAGGGGGCAAAAAGGCAATCGACAAAGGGAAGGAAGAGCAACAATCTCGCATCAGGACGGGCCGCGCAAAGGCTGCGCCCCGGGCGCCGGAAAGCACGGCGGACGGGCACACGAATCCTGGGGTGAATGATGTCGCCGCTTTGGCGGCACAGGTGTTGGCCGACCGGGACCGGTTATATTACGAAATGGTCAAGCTGGAATCCACACTCATCACGCTGAGCAAATATAAGGGCATTCCGCTGCCGGATCTCAAACTACTTGATGGCGAGATCAAATGAGACCCATTCTTCTCCCGATCAACCCGGAGCATTTTATCAACGTGGCGGAGGCCTCTGCGTCCGACCGGCGGATTGAGACGCCTCCGGGCGAGAACCTCTGCTGCCGGAACATCCGGAGGGTGCACCGCCTTTTTATACCGGGGGCGGATATCCTGATGCTGAACGTCAATTACTGCTTTGTCTGCGGGAGGAAGCTCCGGGAATGAACTGGATAAACGAAGTCGAATTCGAGGACCTGCTGGAGAAGGACGCGCAGCTCGTGTATCAGCACTGCGGCATCGAGACGCTCGTCTCGCTCTGGCAGAACCTCCCCGGCATCACAATTTATCTATCGGAGAAGAATCTCTTCGAAATCAAAAAACGCTATGTCCGGAAGCACTTCAACAAAGACGACGCAGCCTGGAATGCCAAGTCCCTGGCCGTAAAGCTGAAGGTCTCAGAGCGATTCGTCTACGAAGCCCTGGAATCCACGGACGAGAAGGACGACAGGCAGGGGAAGCTGATTTAACGAACGCGGATAACGAAGCCGGTCTTAACGTCTTTTTAAATACCCTCTAACACCCTCTTCAAACAACACCTGCAGCTTCAGGCCTTTGCGCGCTCTGGTCATGAACGGGTTGGGCTTCATGCCCTTGACGCTTCTGACCGGGTGCCGGGCGCCTTCCCAGAAAAGGGCCTTCTTTTCTTTCGGCACGATCTTTGTCTTGCGGGGCCCGTAAAGTCCAGTGCCTTCGTGGACATATTTGGCGTGGCCTGCTGTGGCCTTGACTTTTCCCCGCGAGCCGTCGCTTGCGACTTCGGACGTAATCGTGTTCACAAGGTCGGACGTCTTCACCGGCGCTTCCTTTACCGACCCGGCCTCTATGGTCTCCACTACGTTCAGCATCCCCGCCCGTTTAGCAGCCCTGACGTCCACGCTGAGCTTGCGGGCGAGCTTGGTGAAGTCCTTCGAGAATTTAATATATTCGGCCATGATCGGTTGTCCGTGTCCGTTGTCCGTGTCCGTTTATGATTTTGCAAGCCTCTTGATAATCCTGCCGTGGCAGTGCGGGTGATACGGCGGCAGCATGCCGCGATTGACAAGGTTCTCTATGTTGTCCAGCGTCGGCGCATTGTCCGGGTTCTTCAGGAAAGCTTCGTATTCCGCCGGCGACATGGCGGCGAGGTCTTTCATCCTGCGGTATGCGACCTCCACCCGGATGATCCTGCCGTGGATGTTTTTGCAGAAATCGCACCCCCTGGTCGGCTCGATTATCTCGATCTCGGCTATTGCGGCGTCGCGGAGCTGCGAGATGTGCCCCCAGTTGCGCGTGCGCTGCACGGCGGTGTCGATGATCCGGGACGCCTGCCAGTCGTCGACATCGATCATCTTCTGCTCGAGCAGGTCGAGGAATGCCTGTATCTGATCGGGGTCGGCATTGCCGAAGAGTCCTGCGCCGCCCTCGATGTATTTCTCTTTCAGGAACTCGGTGACGATCTTTACCGTATCCGGGTTCTGTATGTATTTCGACAGGTAGTACTGGTCCACCTGCGAAAGCCAATCCACCGCCCTGGCGTCCGCGCCGCCGAAGCCGATACCGATACCCTCGCCTACAAGCGAATCCGTCACCTTGTAAAAAGTGTAGATCTCCGCAACTGCGTCGGCCACTGCGGCCTTGTCGATGTTCTCGTATGCCTTGCCGAGGAGAGTCCGGAGTTTCGATACGAAGGCGTCTTCAGAGGGAGGCTCGCCGAGGGACTTGAGCCACTTCTCAATCTCCTCCATGGCGGACTGCCTTGCGCTTCGCAGCGTAGGCGCGATGCGCTTCATGTAGAGGTCCACCCAGTCGCCTTCTGCAAAGTCCGCCGCGCGATTGCCCCGATTGCCCTGGCCGGAGAAAAAAGATTGCCGCACGGCAAGCGGATCGGTAACGTCGAAATCGTCCTCTGCCAGGCCGTAGCCGGAGACGAAATAGGATTTTCTGAACCTCACGCCGGAATGCGTGAGCAGCTCGTCCCGCTCCGCGAGGGACTTGTCCACGTCCTCTTCTTCATACAGAATGAACCTCGGCCGTCCGGAGCGCTCTGCAAAATTATATTCGATGGTCCAGTCGATCAGTGTGTTCATGCAGGACTCGACTATCCCTGCGTCGTCGTCCCGGATGTCCTTCCGCACCTGCATGTGCGTTGTGGCGGCGGCAAAGGATCCGCCCTTCACTTCGGTCGTCAGGTTCTGCCCGAGCACCGCTATTGAGATCTCCGCCTTGCAGGCCTCGATCAATTTATTGTAGATATCGCCGGTCGCCCGGCCTTCCGTGGTCAGCATCTCTATGCTGGCGTCGTCCGGGGTGACGGCTATCGCATCCTTCACCATATTCTCCAGGATATCCGCCAGGTCGTCATACTCTTTCTGCTCCATCCCGCGCGGCAGCTTGCCCCACAACAGCGGCATTCCGTATTTCTCGGCAAACACTACCCAGAACTTAAATCCTCCCTTTTTGAACGTGACAGGCCAGAAACAGCTCGCCAGGGCCGGTATGCCGTAGGGGTTTTCATAGGTCGGCTCGTTCCGCGCGAGCAGAAACTTTTTCGGCGGCAGCTCTTCGCCCATCAGTATATTGGTTTTTGTGAGCAGCCGCAGATCGTTATTCTCGTCGAACACAAACCACCGCTGCGGCTTGCCGCTGACAGCCTGCGGGACGATTGAATTGCCCACGCGCTGCCACATCACTTCCATCGGCTGGTAGCCGAAGAGCGGCGCCCTCAAGATCGGCGACAAGATCACCGTTGAGATCGGCGGCACTGTGTTCGAGCGGACGTATCAGCTCGGCGACCTTACCTATCTCCCGACCATTGCGCAGCAGAACCTGCACTTTCATGGCGGCATAGACGGAGACGACCTCTACACTTTCGGCGTGCGCGGCGAGATCGACACCTTCCCGGCCTACAGCCTCGACCGCACCGCGCCGGCGCGTTACTACCACAGGAAACTGAGTTTCCAGATAGAAGACGGAATTGTTCCGTTTCAGGTGGGCGACGTATTCGGGTTCGCCATCGAGGGCGGGCATTTTGTCTGGCGGAAGGACGGCGGGGCGTGGTCCTCCGCGCTTCAGATAACGCAGGACCTTCAGAGCTTCGACAGCGGCCTGCGGATTGGCTTCGACTTCGGCGTGACGCCCTCTTTCATGCAGGGAGACCTCTGGGAGGTCCTCTGCGTCCAGGAAAACCGCACGGCAAACATGCTGACGCCATGGCGGCAGAGGTGGAAAGGAAGCGGGGATATCACAATCGCCTTCCCCGCGCCGGTGACTGTGGATTGCCTGATAATCGACAATCATACGCTTGCGGATACAGTCGTTTTAAAGGCCTCCGATTCCCCGGACTTCTCGCCGCTGATACACAACGCGGCGATTGCCGTAAGCGGCCTGGTCTGCAAGCTCCCGGCGATTACCGCACAGTACTTCCGCATCGAAACCGGCAGTGATGAGGCGGAGATCGGCCATATATTTCTCGGCACGGTCATGCAGCTCGACCTGGATGCCGACAGTGTCGCACCCGTCAAACGGTATAACATGATGCGCAGCAACGCCAGGGAGCCGTTCAGCCGGCTCAGGTATAAAAATCATGGGTATGAGATCACACACAAAAGTTTCGTCCGTAATCCGGACTGGAAGAAGCTGGAAGAATTAATAGAGTACGTGAAATCCCGGGGCGACATGCCGTTCTTCTTCGTGCCGAACTTCAACTACCCCGGAGACTGTATCAGGGGGTCGCTGTATATGGACAGCGTCGAGCCGGAAAGCCCGACAGACATGAACTCGCCGGAAGACGCCCGGCTGTACAAAATCAGCCTTACGATCAGGGGCAGGGAATAAGGGTGCTGAGAATCAACGCACGCATATTGAATGCCGTCGAGCAGGGCGTGCTGCCCGTATCCAAGGCAGTCGTCTACTGGCAGGAGCCGGAGATATATACGGAAGACGATCTGCTCATCTCCGTCGGAAACCTCACCACAGCCATGAGCGAAGGACGATACGAAATCGCAAACACGAGCGTTGTTTTAAAAAATGACGGCTTCTACTTTTCGAAGTGGCTGGCGAAGGAGCTGCCGAACAACAAGCTCGTAGAGATATACATGATCCTCTTCGGCGAGGACATCCTGGTATTCAGGGGCATCGTGCCAAAGGAAGGCGGCTGGACACTCACGGAGACAGAACTTGCATTGAACATAAACGCGTGAACGACCGTGAATGGTAATTAGTAATTCGTGATTCGTTACGATTCACGATTCACGGTTCACGATTCACGATCTTTTAAAAGGAGGAGCATATGGCAGAGATTTTTGCAGTAGACGGTTATGACGGAAGCGGGTGGAACATATCCATCGGGGAGTCCAACAAGATAGCGGCCTGCGGAGCGGCCTTCGGCAGTTCGATATCTGTCGGAGGATTTCAGTCCTCCATGCACAAAACTAATAGCGACATGACGGTGGACGGATGTGAGACTGATCACATGCGGAACACGAAGTATGTGGACGAGACGCATGTGGATCTCGGCGCCGGCTCTGTGGAGCTGATTACGGACAATGTGGGCGTGAACGACTGCCCGACGCGGTGGAAATATCAGGACGACGAGAATAACACTGTTATCGAGAACGCGATATTCTTCTTCTACAACGGCTCCGATCCGGCAGTGGCGCCTGTGGGCGTGCTGGCCGTGGCATTCGAGCGGACATCGGCGGCCATCAGGAAAAACCGCATCGGCGGCGATTCCGCCGGCAAGGCGTGGGACGCCGACTACGGCGTTGGCGGCAATGCAGCCGCTCTTTCACTGGCCGACCAGGTAAGCGGGTCTATCCACTATTTCTACATCGGCATAAGCCTGAGCCCGACGTCAAAGGGCCTGAAGACCGCAGTAAGGGCGAGAGTGGAATTCGATGTATCTTAGAAACCGTAAATCGTGATTCGTAATTCGTAATTCGTAACGGACACGGACAACGGATGACGGACACGGAGAACCGTGAATAATTCCCCCTTAACAAAAGGGGATAAAGGGGGTTGTTAGAGTGATGAATAAATCCGCCTCCGACATGCTGCGCGCGTGGGGCTGTATCCACAGGTGCGGGAAGACAGTCCTGGGCAGCACCGCTGGAACCTTCAGGGAATACGCCAAAGGCCGCAGCGACATCGTAGAAGTCTTCATCGTCACGCCGAAAGGCAGGGTCCCCTCCGCCCGCAGCAGCGCCGGGATCCCGACGGGCTTTGAGGTTAAGGTGCATCTGGCAGCCGAGGCATTCGGCGGAGGCCCTCAGATTGTAGCCCGCTACTGGAAGCTGATAACGCTTTACCCGGACAGGAAATTAATCAAACACATCCGCCCCGACGGCTCGGCGCGGGTTGAAGTGGTGAAGGGTTAGATGGCGGCAATCATTGATTTTTATTACAAAAAGAAATTCAACTTCCCGACTGATTCCGTAACAATATCCGGTGCGGTTGCAGACTTCCCGCATTGTGTTCATATCAATTCATCTTCTTGGAGTGAGGATGAACGCAATTACTTTTTCGGAGAATGGAATGTCAACGGCAAGCGGTGTCAGTTCTTTGACAAAGACGGTAATAACCTACCTTATGACGTTGATCATTATTCAGCCGTAAATAAAGAAGCTGGCTATTGGGTCAAGAAATCCGTGGCATCCGGGGATGACGGTACAAATAACTATATTTATGTCGGATTCGGGAATGACCCCAATGACGAAGATCAGGACAGTGCTACAAATGTATGGAAATCAGCGTTCAAATTAGTGGCGCATTTAAACGATCTGACAACATCCACTACAAAAGACAGCACATCAAACGCAAATAATGGCTCTAAGAAAGGTGCAAATGAACCGTTAGAGGCTAATGGGCAAGTTTATAAAGGTCAGGACTTTGACGGGACGGATGATTATATAGCCTTCCCTGACCAGAACTATTATACATTTGGCAATGGCTCAACGGATTCGCCGTTCTCTATTTTTGCATCTATAAAAATGGATGACGCATCAAATTTTAGGATTATGGCTAAAGCCTATACTACAACAACAGCAGAATATAATTTTTTCGTTAATTCTACAGATTATTTAGGCATAGCTTTGTATGGTGCAGGCAACACAGCCAAGCAGATTAATCGAATATCCAACAATACCCTAACAGGATATGA
>JAGXTA010000035.1 GCA_018333535.1 Deltaproteobacteria bacterium
GGAACCAGGCCATCGGAGTTGAAAAAGGAAGCCAATACATCCTTCCGGGAGAAGTCAAGGAGGGATGGAAGGTCTTCACAACGAAACGATGCGGAGCCTGTCACGCCATATGGGGGGAAGGAGGAAAGGGAGGGCCTGACCTCGGAATCCTCCCGAAATCTTACGTCAGCCCGGCACAGCTCGCGGCTCTGATGTGGAATCACGGACCGGAGATGTGGGGCTGGATGTCCGCCAAAAAAATCCCCCTCCGGAAAATTGAGAAGAAGGAGATGGCCGATCTTTTTGCCTTCCTCTATTTCATCCGTTACATGGATGAGCCCGGAGACTCTAAAAAAGGCAAGACCCTGATGGAGACCAAGGGGTGTGGAAAATGCCATACCGTTACGGAAGGAGCCAAGGTCGATCTCGGCCGCTGGGGGATGTATACCAACCCCATTCTCTGGGCCCAGATGATGTGGAACCATGAACCCCAGATGGAACAGGCGATGAAGAAGAAAGGGTTGCCATGGGTTGAATTCAAGGAAAATGAAATGGCGGACCTCATCGCCTATATCCGGAGCCTGAGCGGAACCGTTGAAAAGATATACCTTTCTCCGGGCGATCCCCGATCCGGCGAAAAACTCTTTGTTCAGAAGGGATGCATCCGCTGTCACATTCCGTCAGGAGAACTCGATCTGGGCAGGAAAAAGGATTTCCCTCGAACGCTTGCACAATTGGCCGGGATGATGTGGAATCACTCCCGTGAGATGTGGCAGGGAATCGAAGAGAAAGGATTGGATCGTCCCTTGCTCTCTCCCCAGGAGATGGCCGACCTGGTTGCCCATCTCTTCTCCACACGATACTTCGATGAACCGGGCGATCCCTACAGGGGGAAAAACACCTTCAACAAAAAACAGTGCCATCACTGCCACATTCGGGGAACGCCTTCCGATCTCACGGCTCTCAAAGACCGGATCTCTCCGATCTTCATGGCCCAGACCATGTGGAATCACGGGCCTCAAATGCTGGAGAAGATGCGAAAGGTGAAGGCCTCCTGGCAGAAGATCGACGGCCAGGAGATGGTGGACCTGATGGAATATCTGAACCGGGGAATGCCATGATTACATTTCGGATTACAGATTGCGGATTGCAGATTGATAAAATCTGAAATTAAAGTCTTGTAGGAGCTGGAGATGGTTTCCATAGAGTGGTTAAAAGAGACTGAACTTTTTAAAGATTTGAAGGAGGAGCAGTTAAAAACCCTGCTGCTTCTGTCTGCCGTTCAATCCTTTCCGGAGGGAAAAACGATCTTCCGTCAGGGAGAGGAAGCGACCCGTCTCTATATCCTCATTCAAGGAGCCATTGATCTCACCGTGAAGGCACAGGAAAAAATTGCTTTCATGACTTCCAAAATAGAAAAGGAAGGGGCGGTTTTCGGAACGGCCTCCCTGATGGAGCCATTTCAATATAATGTCTCGGCCCTCTGTTTGAAACCTTCAGAGGTCCTGGTTTTGGATGCTAACCGGATCAGGGATAAACTGGAGGAAGACCCGAGGATGGGAATGGAAGTGATGAGGAAACTGGCCGCCATCTATTTCAATCGGCTCAATGAGCTTCGTTCAGGGGTCTCTAATTTACTAAAAATTTTTAAGATCAAAATGCCATGAAAGAAACCGTTTCAACTCGATTCCATGTCCAGATCCCGGACCATCGCTGGTTCGAAGAGAATATCGGTTGTGAAAATGCCTGCCCTGTCAATACCCGCGCTCCCCAGTATATCTCTGCCATCGCCCATGAAGATGATGACCGCGCTTTTGAGATCAACCGAGAGGACAACCTCTTCCCCGCCATCCTGGGACGGATCTGTGTCCATCCCTGTGAGGAGAAGTGTCGAAGAGGTCTCCTCATCGATTCCCCCATTTCCATCTGTTCCCTGAAGCGGGCTTCTGCGGATCATAAAACTTCTTCCCCACCCTGTGAGAAATCCATCATAAAAAGAGGGAAAAGAATAGCCATCATCGGAGCAGGTCCCTCCGGTCTCTCCGCAGCCAATGATCTCGCCAGGATGGGATATGCTGTGACGATTTTTGAATCTTTCTCCATTGCCGGCGGGATGCTCAATGTGGGAATTCCTCCCTACCGGCTCCCCAGAGAAGTGGTGGAGCAAGCCATAGAAGAAGTAAAGCGATTGGGGATTGAGATCATGACAAAGACCCCCGTCGGGAAAGAGATCAACTTAGAAAGTTTAAGAAAAGAATACGATGCCGTCTATATTGCTGCGGGCGCCCATATGGCTGAAAAATTGGGAATCCCAGGCGAGGATCTTCAGAGCGTCATCCACGGGGTCACCTTTATGAGAAGGGTGAATTTAAAAGAGGATCTTAGGATTGGCTCTAAGGTGGCCGTGGTGGGAGGCGGAAATACTGCTATGGATGCGGCTCGCTCATCCTTCCGACTGGGCGCAAAGGAGGTCTTCATCCTCTACCGGAGGACGAGGGAGGAGATGCCTGTGGATCCAAGAGAGTTGGATCAGGTGGAAGAGGAAGGGATCAGGGTGCATTACCTGACTCAGCCGATTCGAGTCCTTTCAAAAGATGGGGTCGCTGTGTCGGGTGTCCGATGTATACGAAATCGGTCAGGAGAACCTGAGAGGGATGGTCGGAGAAGGCCCATTCCCGTAGAAGGATCTGAATTCGATATCGATATAGACCTTCTCATACCGGCAGTCAGTCAATCCCCTGATATCTCATTTCTCCCCGAAGAGATCGGCCTTGAAATATCGAAATGGGACCGATTGGCCGTCAATCCGGAAACATCCGAAACCAATGTCCCCGGCATCTTCGCCGGGGGGGACTTCGTCACCGGGCCCAGGGATGTGATCAGGGTGATCGCTGATGGAAGAAAAGCCGCCCTCTCCATCCACCAATATCTGAGTGGAGAAACCTATGAGAAAAGACCTCCCCGCTTTACCCCGGTCCCGGAGGTCAGGATCGATCCTGATTTAGAGAAGATCCCGCGGCAGAGGGTGGAGACGATTCCGGTAGAAGAACGAAGATCATTCGAGAAGGAAGTGGAACTGGGTTTATCGAAGGAAGCGGCACGGAGTGAGGCGAAACGGTGTCTCCAGTGTCATCTCTTCACCATTTTTGATCGGAAAAAATGCATCCTCTGCGGGGGGTGCGTCGATATCTGTCCGAAATTCTGTTTGCGTATGGCAAGGCTTGATGAAATCGAAGGGGATGAATCACTCACTGCGCTCATCCGAACCCTTTATGGCGTATCCCTGGAAGAGGTTGAAAGGCTCAATCTCACTACCGCCATGATCAAAGACGAAACGCGGTGCATTCATTGCGGTCTCTGCGCCAAACGATGCCCAACGGGTGCGATCACCATGGAAGAGTACCACCGCGAATCAGCCCTCTATTAGTTAGAAAAGTCTTACGGTAAGGGTGAGGATGCCCGTATCGTTAATAAAAGGCTACGTTTATCGTCTCTAAATTCTTTTCACGTAACCGTCACCGAATTACGAAACGGGCCTCGTAGCCTTAACCTCAACCCACAGACTATTTTCATGGGAAGAATTAATTTGAGGTGATTTAAAGTGATAAAATCTCTCCTCCGGCGCGTTTCAGATTCTTCGGTGTGGAGATCCATCTTCAGAACCGGAATTCCTGATACCGATCTGAAAAGATCAATGTTGATCTTTAACAACTTCTTCCTCCATATCTTCCCGGCAAAGATGAAGCGCCATGGCCTCCGGTTCTCCTACACCTTCTGCCTCGGCGGGATATCCTGCCTTCTCTTCATCATCCTCACGGTGACCGGCATCCTCTTGATGTTTCTCTACACACCTTCGATTGAAAGGGCTTATTTCGATATGCAGGCCCTGGCCCTTGTGCTCAATGGGAAAATTTTAAGAAATTTGCACCGCTGGGCTGCCCATGGGATGGTCATAACCGTCTTCCTCCACATGGTCAGGGTATTTTATACCCGTTCCTACCGGCCCCCACGGGAATTTAACTGGGTCATCGGAATTCTTCTTCTCATCCTCACCCTTGCCCTCAGTTACACAGGGTATCTTCTTCCCTGGGACCAGCTGGCTTACTGGGGTATTACCGTGGGAACGACGATCATGGCTTACACCCCATTCATCGGAAAACATATTCGATACTTTCTGCTGGGGGCTGACGAGGTGGGGCATGAGGCATTGCTCCGTTTTTATGTGCTTCATTGCGTCGTCCTCCCCTTTTCCACGGCACTGTTGATGGCGATCCACTTCTGGAGGGTGAGAAAGGATGGAGGCATTTCAGGACCGCTTTAATAATTGCGGATTTCGGAATTCGGATTTCGGAATGCGGTATTCCCCTCACCCCGCCCTCTCCCCTGAGGGGAGAGGGGAAGGGTGAGGGGGGAAATCCGCATTTGACATGAGGAGTGAAATTTAAAATGGACAAGGATCAGGAGAAAACATTCATCAAAGACCCCAACAAGACCTATGGATTGATGGAGATGGTGGATGGAACCTCCCCTATGGTGGAGAAGACTCCGGAGGATACGGTGGAGACCTTTCCCCACTATTTCATCCTCCTGACGATCTGTACTCTGGCGGTTACGCTCTGTCTCTTCATGATCTCTCTCTTCTTCGATGCGCCCCTGGAAGACCTGGCCAATCCATTGGTGACACCCAATCCTGGGAAAGCCCCCTGGTATTTTACCGGCATCCAGGAGTTAATCCATTATACCGACAAACCTGTCATCCCGGGAATCATCATCCCCCTCTGCATTATTATCTGGCTTTTTCTCATTCCTTACATTGACAGGGAACCCAGAACCCAAGCCGGCTCCTTTTTAAACAGGGTATTTATAGGCGGAGAAAAACGAAAAGTGCTCCTCGTTCTTTTCACGGTCTTTATCTTAGGAGCCCTCGTCCTCATTGTGATTGGCGAGCTGTTTCGTGGAGAAAACTGGAACTTCATTTTGCCATGGAAATGAAAAATGATCATCACCAAATTCCAAACACCAATCCCCCTATAATAACCAAATTAAAATGACCAAAACTTTAAAAAAATGTTGTTTTGGTTATTGGGATTTAAAGAAATGGAGGTACAGATAAATAGATGGCTGATGAGAAATCAATCTCCCGAAGGAAACTGATGGGCTATGCCTGGATCGGGGCAGCAGCCGTTGTCGTTGGTGAACTGATCTTCGGCACATTTGCTTTTCTCTGGCCAAGAAAAAAGCAGGGGAAAGGTGAAAAGATCTTCATTGCAGGGAAGATAAATGACTTTAAAATCGGCGAGGTCATCTATTTTCGTAAAGAAAAAACCCTCATTCAGAGAGCGGAAGGAGGATTTTTAGCATTTTCTGCGATATGTCCCCATCTCGCCTGCATCGTCAACTGGAATGAAATGCTCAAAAAGTACGAATGCCCTTGCCATGGCGCAACATTCAACCGGAATGGAGAGGTGCTCGAAGGTCCTCCTCCACGTCCTTTAGACCTTTATAAACTTCAAATTGTCGAAGAAAAACTGGTGGTCGATACGGCGACTCTGATCGAGAGGAAAAAATTCGAACCTTCTCAAGTCATCAAAATATAAAAATTAGCCGTAGCGCAAGGCTTTCATCCCGCCAATGAGCGAGACCTTAAGCAACCCAACCCTAAAGGGTTGCGCTACCCATTCTGTCATTTACAGAAAGATTAGAAGCCAATGGAAAAGAAGATTTTTTTAGCCATGATATTGACAGTGGCCATTGCAACTTTTCTTACCGTTTATTGGTTACTGGAACCCCATCGGGTGAAGGTAGAGACTGAAAAGATGAGGTTGGAGGCTGCTGAAAAAGGGAAACCCCTCTACATGACACACTGTGCTACATGCCATGGCGAAACCGGTGGCCCTCAGAAACGGGTGAGGGCAATCAATTCTAAAAACTATCTCGAGGCCGTCGAAGACACCATCCTCTATAAAATCACTGAACGGGGAATTCCACGAACCGGGATGGTCGCTCTCGGGGATAAAGAGGGAGGCCCATTAAATCCGGAACAGATTCGTCAGTTAGTGGCATTTCTCCGGAGCTGGGAGAAAACAGCTCCACTTCTGCCTGACGAGCCTTCTCCAAAGGAGAGGCCCTTCTTTATTCAAGAGGAGGTGGCCTATACGGGATCCAAATCCTGCATCGATTGTCATGAAAGCATCGATAAGAAACATATTGAAACTTGGAGAAATTCAGCCATGACAAAATACGCCTTCTCCCGAATGCGAGGCGAGAGGGACAAATCCAAATGCATCCCTTGCCATACCACTGGGTACGATCCGGAGAAAAAAACCTACAAGGAGGGGAACGTGGGTTGTGAAGCCTGCCATGGCCCGGGAGAAAAGTACCAGGAGATGATGATGGGAAAGGAGGCCATGGAAGGGGGAAAGATTGCACGGGAAAATGGTCTCAAATCCTGCACCCGGTGCCATAAGGCCCATATCCCAAAAGAGGAACATATTGCACTGGCAAGAAAGGGGTTGCTTTTTTATCCATAAAAAGAGATATTTCACCTGCTGGATTTTATTAAACTCTCCGAAAGAAGGGTCTGAAATCCTGCACCCATTCGCATAACACTATTATACCAGGGGGGGGTGTTATATGAGTAAAAAAAATTATATGGCATGTGTAGTGGCCTTTGCGATTGCCTTTGCCGGCATCATTTATTTTACTCCCGCTGATGCCCAGAAAGCAGCGTTCAAAGAAAAACCTCCGAACCCGAAGGCGGCGCCTGAAGAAACCCTTCTAAATATCAAAGCCTGCTATGGCTGCCATGATGAGATTAAAGATTTTCATGCCAAGGGCAAACATCGAAAAGTCAATTGTATGAGCTGTCACGAAGGCCTGGAAAAACACCTCAAGGATGTGGAATCGAGGCCTGCCACCCGGTTGGATCATGCCACCTGCGGGAAATGCCACAAAGACCAGTATGAGTCTTTTATTACGGTAAATCTTGAGTCCAAGCCAAAAGTGGAAAAGTCAACTGCCACCAGTCGCTCACCGCTCTTTGATATTATTATGAGACCCCATGGTTTTACAAGGGAACACGGGGAACCGAGAAGCCACGTCTTTTCTCTCGTTGACCAACTTCTGGTGGATCGGGCCTTTGGTGGAAGGTTCCAGCTTAAGGACTGGACAAAGATGAGCGATGCCAAAGGCGCTGAAAAGTCCGTATGGGAGGTTTTAAAGGATTTGGAGCCGACCACAAGCGACCAGAAGATCTTTCCGCCTTACACGCCAAGGACAGCAGCGACAGCCGCAAATCCGGTCTGTCTTAGTTGTAAGACCCAGGACCATATCATGAAATGGGCCTACATGGGAGACAAGAATCCAAAGTCAAAATGGGATAGAACCTCAAAGGTGGTTGAGATGGCAAGGGATGTTCACCGCCCCTTCAACTGCTATACCTGCCATGACCCTCATTCAGCCGGCCCGAGGGTTGTTAGGGATGCTCTGATCAATGCGGTTGTTGACAGAGGAGAGGGAACCTACCCCTATGATAAAGAAAAGAGCAAGAAGGTCACCATGACCAAAGTGATGTTCAGGGATTTCAGAGCCATCGGCGTTTTAAATAAGCCTGATTCCAATCTCATGTGCGCCCAGTGCCACGTGGAGTATAACTGTAATCCTGTCATCGATCTTAAGACAGGCGAGACCATAGGCATGGGAGACCGAAGGACGAATGAATTCCAGTGGCGAAATGTCTTTGATTATGACGCCTGGGTTGAAAAACAGGGATACAGAGATTTTCGAAATGAAGCGACAGGAGCTCTCCTGTCGAAGATACAGCATCCGGAGGTGGAGGTCTTCTGGGGGAGCAAACATGAAAGGGCTGGGGTGGAGTGCAAGGATTGCCATATGCCGAAGATAAAGAAGGCAGGCAAGACCTTCACCTGGCACGGGCAGAAGAGCTCTAAGTATATGAAGAGGGACACCTGTTTGAAGTGTCATCCTTACTGGACAGAGAAAGAGGCTGAGTATCAGATCGAAGGAGTGCAGAATTATATCAGAGGAAAGATGCGGAAGGCAGAGTTCTGGCTTTCGGAGTTTGTGAGAAACTATCAGCTCGCAAAATCGGTTGGGGTCCCTGAGGATACCCTAAAGGAATCGAGAAAGTTTCATACAAAGGCGCATACGAAATGGGAGTGGTGGACAGCGGAGAACTCTGACGGCTTCCATAACCCTGACCAGGCAAAGGCATCTCTTCTGGATTCCATTCAGACATCCATTGATGGTGTAAAATTCCTCGAAAAGGCGATCGAGGATAAATTGAAGGCAGGGAGGTAATCGATGGACAGTGAGGCCGGGGGACCCGCGCTGACAAAAGAAGGGCTGCTTGCCTATCCATAAAATATATTTAAAAACTTCCTTGATTTTTCTTGAGACGCTGTGTTATTTTATTAAAAGTTAAATAAGGGGGGGACCGATCATTTCGGTTTACCCCCCTTATTATTTACGGATAGGAAGGAGGTGAAATTGGGGGTAACCCCTCTATAACTTTAAGACATTAACGAAAGGAGAAAAAATATGTTGAAAAAATTTTTGATATTGAAATTGCCATTGATTCTCTTCGTTTTAATCCTCATTCCAACATGGTCAATAGCCCAGGGTAAATATGTCGGCTCTGATAAATGCGCCGCCTGCCACAAGGGCCACTATGACAACTGGAAGGCAACCGGTCACCCCTATAAAATAAGGCCTGCAAACGAGGCCCGAGATGCCGGCATTCCGAAACCCGGCTATGTCAACTCATGGGATGACATCCTCTTTGTCGCAGGTGGTTTCAAATGGAAATCAAGATACATCGATCAGGATGGTTTTTTCATTACACAGAGTCCGGATGGAAAAATCGTGGGGAAAAACCAGTTCAATATTGAATCAGAGACTTTCAGTGATTGGAATGCAGGAAAGAAAGTGCCCTTTGACTGTGGACCCTGCCACACGACAGGTTACAAAAAAGAAGGCAACCAGATGGGGAAACCAGGTTTGATCGGGACCTGGGCGTTCAATGGAATCCAATGCGAGGCCTGCCATGGGCCGGGGAGTGAACATGCGGCCAAACCAGCCAAAGCAAACATCAAGGTTGACAAATCGGCTGCATTCTGTGCAACCTGCCATCGCCGCGGAACCGACATGAAGGTAATTCCTGTCAAGGCATCGGGTTTTATTGACCACAGGGAGCAGTATCAGGAACTTCTCCAGAGCCCCCATAAGGGGATGAACTGTGTGGATTGCCATAACCCCCATAAAAGGGCAAAACTCGAGCTAAAGGCAACCTGTTCCTCCTGCCATGAGAAACAGCTTGGAGATTTTAAAGACAGCAAGCATCAGAAGGCAAGGGTAAGATGCATGGACTGTCATATGCCCGACCTGGGTGAAACAGCCATCCAGAGAGGTTACATGAAAGGGGACCTGGCGACCCACCTGTATAAAATCAACACTGATCCGAATGCAAAACAACTCACAGACGACAAAAAATTCTCAAATGGATATATCACTTTAGGGTATGCCTGCCTGAGCTGCCATACCGACAGGAATGCATCCTGGGCCGCCCAGTATGCCAAAGGAGTGCATAAGTTAGGAAAGTAAATAAAATAACTGGGGAGGGGCTTCTGCTCCCATCTAAATAAGTGAGAGCCCTTCCCTACCGTTTATTTCTCCGACTCCATAGAATTTAATTTTCAACATCGCTACACAATCTGCACGGGGGGGAAAACCGATCGCTCCGGTTTACCCCCTTTTTTGTCCTGGACAAAGGGGCGGCGAACAAGGTTAAAGCTTTTATTAAACAAACTCAGCGAAAGGAGGTTAAACCTGATGAAGAAATTTTTAGTATCAATCTCCTTGCTTTTTTTCTCCATTCTGATCCTCATCCCTTCCTTGACCCTGGCTCAGGCCACGTATGTCGGATCTAAAAAATGCATGTCCTGTCACAGCTCAATCTATGAGGCGTGGAAGGACACCCTGCACAACAAGTCCCAACAGATCTTAAGCCGCACCAATGATTCACTTGTGGTCAATTGGAAGGGTATGATCAAACTGAAAGCTGGAAATATACCGGAAGTCATCGTTAAATTGGAAGAAGGTCCCGGACAGGTTTATCAGGCCAAATTGGTGGATGCGAAAGACCCTTCCAAAGAGGTCACTTATAATGTAGTGAGGACTTATGGAGGGTGGGGTTGGAAACAACGCTACCAGGTCAAGATCGGAAATCATCATTACATCCTCCCTTTCCAGTGGAACCAGGCGACCTCCCGGTGGGTTCCCTATAACTTGCAGAATTGGTACAATGAGGATGGCAGTCTTAAACAACCCGCTGTAGGAAAATCCTTTGAAATGAGCTGTGCAGGGTGTCATAACACAGGGCTGGAATTAAAAAAGGTTGGCCAGGGTTACGAATCGAAATATGTGGAGCTCAACACCGGATGCGAAAAATGCCATGGTCCTGGCTCCGAACACGTCAAGTCTCCCAAGACCAAAGGGAAGATCATCAACCCCCGGAAACTTCAGTACGAAAGAGGCCTGGAGGTTTGCGGCCAATGCCATACGAGAGGGGTGAGCGTTCCGAACGGAACATTTGAATACCCCTGGAATGATAAGGACAACAAACCCTATCCACTGGGAGAGCCTCTCTCCAACTATTATCAATTCAAGCCTGGCATCTGGGGTGATCCCCAGGCCCATTCCAAATCCCATCATCAGCAGTGGCTCGACTTCCAGAAGAGTGGTCATTTTTATGCCCGGGTTCTCTGCTTTGATTGTCATACCCCCCATGGAGGGCCCAGCCGATCCCAACTGACCAAAGCCGATCACAACAACAATCTATGCCTCTCCTGCCATGGCAAGGATAAAAAATTTTCTAATCCCTGGGCGATCCGGATCCATACCAAGCACAACTATGCGCCGGAGACCAGGGGAACCAGTCGATGTTCCTCCTGCCATTTGGTAAAAACCGCCGCTTCGGCAGAAGCGGGAGATATTCACAACCACGACTTTGGAATCATCAGACCCCGGGTGAGTCTGGAGATGTTCGAAAAAGATCCCAAAAATGTGGTCCCCAATTCGTGCAATGGGTGCCACATTGAATGGGGCAAGGATAAGGCAGGGTATGAGAAAGGAGTGAAGGCTTTCGAATCTCTCTTCTCAACTAAAAACTAATTAGAGTCTGTTTATAAACTGCCCCCTCAATCAGAATCGTCATTCCCCGACTTGATCGGGGAATCCAGGGTTCCCGGTGAAAACCGGGACCCAGTCTTTGAGATGGTTCCCGACTGGAGTTTACCCCGTGCTTGATACGGGGTCGGGACGACGTCTGGATGCCTCCGTATCAAGTACGGGGCAGGCTCCTCAAGTCCGGCATGACAGGAAAAGTGGATTTATAAACAGGCACCAATTAAGGAAAGGCTCTGCTCTAAATAAAGGAGAGAAAGGATAACCAAAATGAAGAAATCTTTAATCATCATTACCCTGTGGATGCTTTTTATCCCAGTCATATCCATCGCTCAGGTAACCTACCAGAAAGAGATTCGTTCTCTGATGGAGGCAAAATGTTCAAAGTGTCATGGACCTCAAGCGCCTCTAATAGATGAATTTAAGAAAGATAAGGAGAGATTTGCCAAAGAGAACATAGGCCCCCGGATGGATAGTTATCCTCTCCTCCTCGAATTTGTGAAGGGCAAGGATGCGGGGGCGATCATGAGGCGGCTCGATGACGGGAAAAGCAAAGAGGACAAAAAACCCGGCAATATGTATGTCTACCTTGGAAAGGATGAAGAGGAGAAACAGAAAAACCTGAAGATCTTCAAGGATTGGGTGGGCTCCTGGAATTTAAAAAGAAAGGCCGATCTGAGCGAAGACGAACTTAAAAAAATCACGGCTCCCCAGTAAAATATTAAAGGGGACTTTCAAAACTCAAACAAAGGGAAGAGGGTTAACCATTAAAGGACACGAAGGATTTTGAGGGATTGTCAATAAAGAAATTTTATAAAAATCTGCCAGAATACCCCCCAGCTCTGCTGGGGGGATGAATGGCATTCCCTCTCCCCTGGGGGGAGAGGGTTAGG
>JAGXTA010000036.1 GCA_018333535.1 Deltaproteobacteria bacterium
CGACCGAAGGGAGGCGGAAGGAGCGAAGAGACTGAGCACAAGGAGGCGTGGGGTCGGCGACTCCTGCATGAGCGGGAGGAGGCGGAGCGAACGGAGTGAGTGAGCACATTTTACGCTCTGGCACGAGACTCAAAGAGTTGTGCCAGTTTGGTGGGATGAGAAACCACAATAAAATTACCGAAGTTTAATGGAGAGGTTGCCGAGTGGCTTAAGGCGCCGCTCTCGAAAAGCGGTTCTCCCGAAAGGAGACGTGGGTTCAAATCCCACCCTCTCCGCCAGAAAAATTTGTTGCACAAATTTTTACTTTTAGCTTTTCACCTTTAGCCTCTGGCCCTTAACCATTGACCAATTATTTAGAGTTTGTCGATAAACTAACAGTTCCCAAAAAAGTTGTCATTCTGGCGGAGGCCGAAATCCAGTTCTTTCAAGACCTTGTGGATGCCGGATCAAGTCCGGCATGACGAAAAAGACACATTTATAAACTGACTCTATTTTAAGAGCTTGAAAGTGAAAGAAGTCAGGTTTCGGTTTAAAAGGTTTAAAGTCTATCAGGATGCGAAGAGGTTCTGTAAATATTGTCGGGGAATCGTCGAAGAGTATATCAAACCCAAAGACAAGGATTTAGCCTCACAAATCAAAAGGGCGCTCCATTCACTTGTCCTTAATATTGCAGAAGGGTCCGCCGATAATTCCGATATTGAATTTGCCAGGTTTTTGGGGATTTCGATTCGTTCAACCTATGAATCGGTTGCAGGGTTTGATTTGGCCCTGCTTTATGAGTTAAAGTGAGAAAATTAATGAGAAAATTGAAGCAGATGGACACGAACTCGTCAAACAGCTAAGCACATTTAGAAATACATTGAAATCGGATTAGGTTTTTATCTTTTTAAGAGTTACAAGTAAAAAGCTACTACCCCAATTGAGTGAAAAATTATTGCTTGATTGAGCTGCAAACATGATAGCGAGACTATTTAAAGGTTTGTTAAACCCTATATTAAAATCCCCCTTATTCCCCCTTTTCCAAAGGGGGATAATAATAAGTCCTCCCCTTTGGCAAAGGGGAGTTAGAGGGGATTTTGTCAAAATATTTTCACTCGATTGGAGTACTAGTTAAAGGTATTTTGCGAAGCAAAATCAAGGAGAGATGCCCGAGAGGCCGAAGGGGCTCGCCTGCTAAGCGAGTATCCTGCTAATAACGGGATCGAGGGTTCGAATCCCTCTCTCTCCGCCAGAAAAATTTGTTGCACAAATTTTTACTGTTAACTTTTAACGGGTAACTGGCCCTTTGCTTAGGCCGTTAAGGGTTATTAAATGTTAAGGCAACCTCTAATAATTATCAATTCGTCACTCCCGCCCCGTATTAAGCACGGGGTAAACTCCGGCGGGAGTCCAGTAATTTCAAAACCTTCTGGATTCCTGCTTTCGCAGGAATGACATTTTTAGAGGAATCCTTAAGAGTATTTGACCTTTGGTCAAATCTTGTTGATAGCCGGGTCCTGCGCAACAAGAGATTACAAACCCCGCCAGGTCCGGAAGGAAGCAACGGTAGTAATTCACCTTGTGTGCCGTAGGGGCGCCTGGCTATCAGCAAGTTATTAATAGTCTAATCGTCAGGTAGTCCAATAGTCGTGTAGCAAGAAAAAGAAGAATTACAAGACTATGGACTACAAGACTATGGACTACAGGACTGAGAAAAGATGTCTTATCTGGTATTGGCAAGGCAATGGAGACCTCAGGTCTTTGAAGATGTGATCGGGCAGAGACCCATCACCCAGACCCTGCAGAATGCCATTTCTCAAAACCGGGTTTCCCATGCCTTTTTGTTTTCAGGAGCCAGAGGAGTGGGCAAAACCTCTACCGCCCGAATCCTGGCGAAAGCCCTGAACTGCCAGAAAGGTCCTCAAATCAATCCCTGCAATGATTGCGCAAATTGTAAGGAGATCACGGATGGGACCTCAATGGATGTGATCGAGATCGATGGTGCATCGAATCGGGGAATCGAAGAGATTCGGGAGTTGAAAGAGAATGTCCGTTATACGCCTGCCAAGAGCCGCCATAAAATTTACATCATCGACGAAGTCCACATGCTGACACGAGAGGCATTCAATGCCCTCCTGAAGACCCTCGAAGAGCCTCCCAGCCATATCATTTTTGTCTTTGCCACAACCGAACCCCATAAGATCCCGGCCACCATTCTCTCCCGGTGCCAGCGGTATGACTTCAAGAGGATTCCGTTAAAGGAGATGGTCGGGAACCTGAAGCAGATTGTCGAGAGAGAGGGAATTCAGATCAGCCAGAGGGGCCTGCAAATGATTGTGAGGGAGTCGGAAGGCAGCATGAGGGATGCACAGAGCCTTCTCGATCAGGTGATCTCTTATGGAGGGAAGGAGATACGGGATGAGGATATCACCGAAGTCCTCGGGTTGATCGACCAGAAGATTCTTTCCGATACCATTGAGGCTATTGCCGACAGGGATGCGAAACGGTGTGTTGAGATCGTAGAGCACATTTATCAATACGGGTATGACATTCAACATTTCTGCCAGGAACTCCTCCATACTTTCCGCAACCTGATCCTAATCAAGGTGAGCGAGCATCCCGAAGGGTTAATGGAGTTGCCTCCGGAGGAATTGGAAGGGTTGAAAAAACAGGCGGAACGGTTCCAGTTCGAGCAGTTGAATCATCTCTTCACCCTCCTCCTGAGGGGAGAAGAGGAAGTCGCCCAGTCCACCTTTCCGCGGACAATGCTGGAGATCACCCTGATCCGGATGGCTACCCTTCGACCCGTCCTCCCCATCGATGAGATCCTGAAAAAATTGGAAGGGATGGAAAAAACCTCTTCCATCGGGGGAGCAACAAAAACCGCAGGAGTTTCCCAACCCGGGAGTCGTATCGGGCCAACACCGCCTCCGGGAAGAGTGGAACAGCCAAAGAAAAGTCTTGAAGGAAAGGTCGGGGAGAAGGTTATAGAGAAAGAGAAACCTTCAGGCAAAGTAAATCAGAAGGGGATACCCTCTTCGGGACAAGAGGAAAAAGATTTAGAGGTTTATCGGGAAGAGAGGAGTTTAGAAGAGTCAAGTAAGGTTTCAGAAGAAGTATGGAGAGGGCTGGTCGATTTTACGCGGGCCAGGAATCCCATCTTAGGTTCTTTTTTAGTTTTTGGTAATCCCATCCGTCT
The DNA here is from genome assembly GCA_018333535.1 of Deltaproteobacteria bacterium. GTDB lineage: Bacteria > Desulfobacterota > BSN033 > BSN033 > UBA1163 > RBG-16-49-23. The sequence continues at coordinate 3,179 of JAGXTA010000036.1, forward strand.
CAGTGATGAGAAGGTTGAAATCGGTTTTGAGAAGGATTCTTTCCACTATGACCGAATCTTAGAGAAGGGGAATCAAAGCCAGTTAGAGCTGATCTGCCGGGAGTACTTTAAGAAGAATACAAAAGTGATCATATCGCCCATCAAACGGGGGACAAGGCCGCCCGGGGCCCCCAGCTACGCAGAGAGAAATGGACAGGATAATTTAGAGGAAAAGATAAAAAACGGGATGGAGGGGAACTCTCTTGTCCAGGAAGCGCTCCGTCTCTTTGACGGAAGAATTGTGAAGAAGTGAACGAAAAAAGAGGAGGGATCGATGTCAAAAGGGTTCGGAAATATCTTAAAACAGGCCCAACAGATGCACACCAAGATTGCTCAACTCCAGGAGGAAATGGCCGGGAAGACCGTGGAGGCCAGCTCCGGAGGAGGAATGGTCAATATTATGATGAACGGAAAGCAGGAAATCCTCTCCCTCCGGATTGATCCGGAGGTCGTCAACAAAGAAGATATCGAGATGCTTCAGGATCTAATTGCCGCCGCTGTGAATGAGGCCATCCGTAAATCGCAGGAGATGATGACCGAGGAGATGAAGAAGATCACCGGAGGATTGAGCGTGCCAGGACTCTTTTAGACATTAGCAAATTAAGCGGTACCCGAGTGCATAACTATTTTCATATAATGAAGGAGGCTCTAAATCCGAAGCACGAAATCCGAAATTCGAAACAATATCAAATGACAAAATTTTAAAATGTCCAAAACAAGATAGTTCCGAATTTGGTATTTGGAATTTTCGGATTTGTTTCGAGTTTCGATATTCGAATTTCGGATTTTTGAATTTAAAACTATGGCTCTTCATGCCAAACCGATTGATCATCTGATTGAGGCTCTGTCAAAACTTCCCGGCATCGGGAAAAAGACAGCTTCCAGGCTGGCCTTCCATATTTTACGGTCGAGCCTCTCGGAGGCCCAGGAATTGGCAAGAGCCGTCTTAGATGTGAAGGAAAAGATCCGCCTCTGCTCGATCTGCTTCAATTTAACGGATGAGGATCACTGCTGGATCTGTCAGGATGGTCGGCGGACACCAGAGGTTCTCTGTGTGGTGGAGGGTCCCAATGACCTCATCGCCATTGAACATACAGGGACCTACCACGGAAGGTATCATGTGCTCCATGGGGCCATCTCTCCTCTGGAGGGGATTGGTCCGGATGAGTTAAAAATAAAAGAACTGATGGAGCGTCTTAAGCGGGAAAAGATCATTGAGGTGATCCTTGCTACTAATCCGACTGTTGAAGGGGGTGCGACGACTCTCTACCTTACGGATTTGATTAGATCCTTAGGAATCACAGTAACGCGGATTGCATACGGTGTCCCAATGGGAGGAGAGATCGAATATTCGGATGGAATGACGTTATCAAAAGCACTCGAGGGCCGGAGAGAAGTTTAGGGATTCGGTCGAATAAAATATAAATAATATCATAATGTTATGCAAAAAAATAATCATGCCCTTGACATGATAAAATAAAAGTGTTAACGGTAACGCATATAAGGAAAACCCAAAACCGAATAAGATCTTATTGCACCATGTGAAATATTTTATATATTTTTAAGGAGATCCAGATGATTGAGATCCGTTTTCATGGAAGAGGGGGGCAGGGAGCAGTAACTTCTGCGGAACTGTTAGCCCTGGCTGCAATCTGGGAAGGAAAATATGCACAGGCTTTTCCAAGTTTCGGACCCGAGAGAAGAGGTGCGCCCGTAGTGGCCTTTTGCCGGATTGATGATGCGCCTATCAGGATCAGGGCAAACATCTATGAGCCTGATATTGTCGTCGTCCTGGATGCCTCACTCTTAAAGATTGTCAATGTGGCGGCCGGATTAAAGCCAAATGGCATCGTTGTCACCACGAGCAAGGATTCTCCTGAGAAGGTGAAAGAGAGCTTGAAAGTTAAAAACCGGGTTGGCGTGGTGAACGCAGCCAAAATTGCCATGGAAGTCCTCGGCCTTCCCATTACCAACACAACGATGCTGGGATCCGTCGTCAAAGCTTCCGGTTTGGTGAAAAAAGAGTCCTTTATTCCTCCCTTTAAGGAGCGTTTTGGCCGGATTGCCGACAAGAACATCTCCGCTTTTGAGCGGGCCTATCAGGAAACGGTCATCATCTAATCATTTACAGAATCATTTCCCTTCCCTCCTTTAACAAAGAGGGAATGGATTAATATGGATTAAGAGGTGGAAGGCATGACAAAACCGGAATCAGAATGGACATGGAAAGAGTTGCCCGTAGGAAATGTGATCCTGGAACCCGGCAATGCGAGTTCGTACCGGACAGGGGACTGGAAGAGCTTCAAACCGATTTTGAATAAGGAACTCTGTATCCATTGCGGGCTCTGTTACATCTTCTGCCCGGATATGGCCTATAACCTGGATGCAGAGGGCTATTTCATTTCAGACCTCTATTATTGTAAGGGTTGCGGCATCTGTTCGAAAGAGTGTCCCACCAGAGCGATCACGATGGTGGTGGAGGAGGAATAATCATGGCAAAAAGGGTTGGAATGGAGGTCTCGATTGCGGCCGCCGAAGCAGTGAAGCAGGCCAATGTGGATGTGATTTCCGCTTATCCCATCACTCCGCAGACCCACATCGTCGAACACCTCTCCGAAATCGTGGCCAATGGAGAAATGGATGCAGAGTTCTTCTGTGTGGAATCGGAACACTCCGCAATGAGCATCTGTATCGGAAGCGAGGCGACAGGCGCAAGATCCTTTACCTGCACCAGCGCCCAGGGGTTAGCCTTGATGGCCGAGATGACCTATATTGCCTCCGGTCTCAGGCTTCCCATCCTCATGATCGTTGCGAATCGGACACTCTCCGCGCCCCTCAGCATCTGGAATGATCATAGCGATGCCATGATGATCCGGGACTGCGGATGGGTGCAATATTTTGTGGAGAACGGCCAGGAAGTTTATGACCATGTCTTCATCTCCTACCGGTTGGGGGAGGATCGGAAGGTTCTCTTTCCGGTCATCATCAATATGGATGGTTTCATCTTAAGCCATGTGATTGAGCCGATCGAGTTGATCGAACAGGAAAAGATCGATCAGTTCCTGCCTCCTTATCAACCTCTCCATCAATTGCATCCCGATAAACCCATTACCATGGGAGCCTTTGCCCTTCCTGCAATTTTTGCTGAAACGAAGAAAGCCCAAGAAGTGGCCCTGAGAGGTTCCATGCCCAAAATTTTGGAGGTCTGGAAAGCCTTCGGCGATATGACAGGCAGGTATTACCAGCCTGTTGAGACGTATAAGGCGGAGGATGCAAAGACCCTGCTGGTCACCATGGGAAGCATCGGAGAGACAGCCTCAGTCGCCATTGATAAGATGAGAGAGCAAGGGAGATCCGTGGGGTTGGTGAAGATTCGCCTGTGGCGTCCCTTTCCCTTTGAGGCGTTAAAACAGGCCACCCTTCATGCGAAAAACCTTGTGGTGATTGATCGTGCTGTCTCTGTTGGGGGGCCGGGCGGTCCGGTTGCCTCGGAAGTGAAGGCCGCCATCTATGGAGAGGTTTTGCGGCCTTCGATTTATAATTTTGTTGCGGGAATTTCAGGAAGAGATGTGGCTCCCATTGACTTCATCAAGATGGTGGATAAGGCTGAAATCGAGATCGAAGAAGGCAGAAAAGATGGTTATGAAATCTATGGGGTGAGAGAATGATTGAAAATCTGAATGTCTTTGCCGTTAGAACATTGACCCAGAAGGAATATTTCGCGCCCGGCCACCGCTCCTGCCAGGGATGCGCCGAAGCGCTGGCCGTCAGGCTGGTCTGTAAGGCCCTGGGGAGAAATATCATCATTGCGGCTGCCACAGGGTGCATGGAGATCGTTTCGTCTCCCCTTCCGTTCACTTCCTGGAGGGTTCCCTGGTTTCATTGCGCCTTTGAAAATACGGCCGCTGTGGCCTCCGGGATTGAGGTGGGATTAAAGGTATTGATGCGAAAGGGAAGAATCCCTCAGAAGAAGATCGTCACCGTCGGGATGGCGGGTGATGGAGGGACTGCGGATATCGGGCTCCAGGCGCTCTCCGGAGCCCTTGAGAGGGGACATGACTTCATCTATGTCTGCACGGACAACGAGGCTTACATGAACACCGGCATCCAGCGGTCGTCCTCCACGCCTTTTGGCGCCTCGACCACCACCTCACCTGCCGGAAAGACGGCGATGGGCCAGATCACCTGGAAAAAGAATATGGCTGCGATTGCGGCAGCGCATAATATCCCTTATGTGGCTACTGCCTGCCCGAGTTATCCCATCGACCTGATTCAGAAGGTGAAGAAGGCGGCGGACATCAAAGGTGCGGCCTATATTCATATCCTCTCCGTATGTCCTACGGGGTGGAGGTCTGCGCCCGACCTCTCGATCAAATTAGGACGGCTGGCGGTGGAGACAGGCACCTTTCCTCTTTATGAGGTGGAGCACGGCAGGTATCATTTAAGCATCGATTTCCCGAAGTTGAAGCCGATTAAGGAATACATCAAACTTCAGGGAAGATTCCGACACCTGACAGAAGAGATGATCGAAGAGATCCAGAACCGAATTCAACGGGAATATGAGGTGTTAAGAGAAAGAGCAAAAAGGGGATTTTAACATGACACATTCAGAGATCGAAACCATCATCGAACAATACGAAAGCAGGGAATCGGCCATTCTTTCGATCCTTCAGGATATCCAGGCGAAGGAAAAATATCTTCCCAGGGAAGCCCTGGAGCACCTCGGTGAGAAACTTGGCATTCCCATTAACAAGATCTACAGGATTGCCACTTTTTACAGGGCCCTCAGCCTGATGCCCAGAGGAAAACATGAGGTCTGCGTCTGCGTGGGGACCGCCTGCCATGTCCGCGGGGCGCAACGAATTATCGATCAGTTGAAGATAGAGTTGGGCCTCCGGCCGGGTGAGACGACAAAGGACCGGAATTTCACGCTGGAGACGGTCAACTGCCTGGGCGTCTGCGCCGCGGGGCCGGTGGTATCCATCGACGGTCAATACTTCGGAAAGATGAGTTCTGGAAAGGTCGACGGGACTCTGAAAAAATTTCGTTCTGACAAGAAGAAGGAGGGGGCCAATGGTAAGGCTTAATTCTCCTCAGGAGCTGGAAAAATACAGGAAGGAAATCCTCAGCAAAAGAAATCCTGACCAGCCCTTGATCACGGTTTGTGGCGGAACAGGATGTCACGCCTCAGGATGTCATGCAGTGGTGGATGCCTTCAAAAAGGTTCTTCAGGAGAAGGCCTCAGGCAATGGAATCGGCCTGCGGGTAACGGGCTGTCATGGTTTCTGTGAACGGGGGCCATTGGTCGTCATCCATCCGAAAAAAGTTTTTTATCAAAAGGTCAAGCCCGAAGATGTTCCAACCATCTTTGAAGAGACGGTCCTCAACGGGAAGATCCTTGAAGACCTTCTTTATGATCATCCGGTTACTGGAGAAAAGATTACCTTCGAAGAAGAAGTGCCATTCTACCGGAAACAGAAACGGATCATCTTCGGAAATAACGGAAGCATTGATCCGACCCGGATCGAAGACTATTTGGCGGTGGGAGGCTATCAGGCATTGGCCAAAGCCCTCTTGATGAAACCCGAGGAGATCATCCGGGAAGTGAAGAAAGCCAATCTGAGGGGACGGGGAGGCGGGGGATTCCCTGCGGGTTTAAAATGGGAGCAGTGCCGAAACGCTCCTGGCGAGATCAAGTATTTGATCTGCAACGCGGACGAGGGAGACCCGGGCGCCTATATGGACCGGAGCCTTCTTGAGGGAAATCCACATAGCGTTCTCGAAGGAATGATCATCGGCGCATTTGCCATCGGCTCTCATGAGGGCTACATCTTTGTCCGGCATGAATACCCGCTGGCGCTTGAAAATATCGGGATTGCCATCCGGCAGGCCCGGGAATTGGGGCTTCTGGGGAAAAACATCCTCGGATCGGGATTCGATTTTGATATCAAGATCAGCCGGGGAGGGGGGGCTTTTGTGGCCGGGGAGTCAACGGCCCTCATGGCCACCATCGAAGGGAATGTGGGAGAACCCAGGGCAAAACATATTCACACGGTGGTGAGCGGTCTCTATGACCGGCCGACGAATCTGAACAATGTGGAGACCTGGGCCAATGTGCCGGTCATCATCAATGAGGGAGCGGACTGGTATGGCCGGATCGGCACCGAAGGAAGCAAGGGAACGAAGATATTCTCCCTTGTGGGCAAGGTGAACAATACGGGGCTCGTGGAGGTTCCCATGGGGATCACTCTGCGGGAGATTGTCTATGACATTGGAGGCGGAATTCCTGACGGAAAAAAATTCAAGGCGGTCCAGACTGGAGGACCTTCAGGCGGATGCATTCCCGAATCGATGATCGATCTGCCCGTCGATTTCGACCGGTTGACCGATGTCGGTTCGATGATGGGATCGGGCGGGATGATCGTCATGGACGAGGCCACCTGCATGGTGGATGTGGCCAAATATTTTATGAACTTCCTCAAGGACGAATCTTGCGGGAAATGCACCTCCTGCAGGGAGGGGACAAAGCGGATGCACGAGATCCTGACCGAGATCAGCGAGGGGAGGGGAAAACCCGAGCACATTGATCTCCTTGAGGAATTGGGATGGGTGACGGTGGAAGCCTCGCTCTGCGCCCTTGGAGGAACAGCGCCCAACCCAGCGCTTTCCACCATCAAGTATTTCCGTCAGGAGTATGAGGAGCACATTCTTAACAAACGGTGCCCGGCAAAGGTCTGCCGAGCGCTTCTTCACTATCGAATTCTATCCGACCGATGCACGGCCTGCGGCCGGTGCGCCAAGGTCTGTCCGGAGAAAGCGATCACCGGCGTTCAGAAGACAAAAAAAGAGAAGGGAAAACCTTTCGAGATCGACCAGGCCAAATGCATCCAATGCGGGATGTGTCTGGAATCCTGTAAATTCGATGCAGTAGAGGTTCAATAGAACCTAAATTGAGCGATTCTTTTTCCAATGCAAGATTTTCGGGTCAGGAGACCCGAATCTACCCTCTTATTAAACAACCCAAAGGGTAGGGTGCAGGTCTCCTGACCTGCACTAAATAGGTGATCATGTAGGGCAAGGCTTAAATCCGGATTTGATCGGGGTAACAAAAGCAAACCCTTAAGGGTGGCCGTTACAAAACCGCTCAATTTAGGTAAAATATAGAATTCGGTCATCAGGAAATCAGGAAGCAGGAAAAATCAATGTAAATTTCAAAATTAACAATGCAAAATTAGCAATATTTTAAATTGATAATTGACCATTGCTAATTGATCATTTTGCAATGATCCTTTCTAATATCCTGATACCCCTCAGTTTCGTTTTGGAGGAAAGCAATGATTTCTTTTAAGATTGATGGTCAGCCTGTCGAGGGAAAAGAGGGCGCCCATATTCTTGAGGTGGCCCTTGATGCAGGGATTGAGATCCCTCATCTCTGTTACAACGAATCGGTCAAGCCCTATGGCGCCTGCCGACTCTGTCTGGTGGAGGTGACCCGAAAAGGACGAACCCGGATGACCACCTCCTGCAACTATCCGATCATGGAAGAGATAGAGGTCTTCACTCAGTCGGAGAGAGTGCTTCGAGCCAGGCGTATGATCATCGAGCTCCTTGTTTCGATGTGCCCCGGAGATAAACTTCTCTGGGAGATGGCTGCCAGGATGGGGGTTCAGGAGGTCCGGTTTAAAAAGGACGACAAAGACTGCATCCTCTGCGGCCTCTGCGCGCGTGTTTGTGATGAAGTGGTTGGAGCCCACGCCATTCAATTTGCCTCCCGGGGAGACCGAAGGGAGATGGTTCCTCCTTTTGGAGGAGAAGCAATGAATTGCATTGCCTGCGGAGCCTGTGTGGTGGCCTGTCCGGTCAACGTGGTGGGGATGAAGGAAGAAGGAGATGAACGGACGATCACCCGATGGAAACGAACATTAAAGATGAAATCCTGCAAGGTTTGTGGAAACTATTTTGCCCCGTTGTTCCAGTTAGAGAAGTTTAAAGAGAAGGCGAATCTCCCAAAGGATTTCTATGATGTCTGTTACACCTGCAGGAGTTGACCCATTCGACAGCCCCCCATTTAACATTTTGAAGATCATTTGATAAACGCCACTCAGGATTGACCCTGAGTGGCGTTTCGTTTAGCAGGCACAAACGCCGAAAGGTTGTAACCCGTCCGTTATTGGGTGTTACTTAATCTGAAAGGGTCGGGAGGTCCTTCCTCCCAAACCTTGTAAAGCGATCTTTGAAGGAATGCCAACCGACCCATCTGCCCGATTCATGATGGTTTTTATAAACGAACCTACGGAGTTTAAACGTTAAAGGTTTCGCTTCAAGGTTTTTCCAGAAGAACCTCCCGACCCTTTTTATCTCTGTAACGGAGGGGTTAGAAACGGAGGGGTTAGAAAAGTTGAAATTTCCCTTCAAAGGGAGTATATTTAAACAAAAGCCATTTTGGAGGGATGAGAGATGGTCCATTATGTGAAGTGGGAGCCTTTCCGGGACCTGATGGCAATGCAGGATCGGATGACCCGTCTCTTTGATGAGACCCTTTCCCGAATCTTCAAAGAGGAAGCGCCCCAGGGCGTCTGGTCTCCTCCCGTCGACATTGTAGAGCAGGAGAAAGAAGTAATCCTCAAAGTTGACCTTCCGGAGATGAATCAGAGCGAGATTGAGATTAAGGTGGAGGAGAATACGCTGATCATCCAGGGAGAGCGAAAGTTTATCAAGGAAAGTCCAGAAGAACATTATATCCAGATCGAAAGACCGTACGGACACTTCCAGCGGACGTTTCCCCTACCGAAGGCCATCGATCAAGAGGGAATCAAGGCTTCCTATAAGGATGGGGCGTTAAGGATTGTGCTTCCCCGAAAGCGGGATGTCCAGCCCAAACAGATTTCAGTCGAAACGAGCTAAACCCGAGTCTGAACCCAGACAAAGTGAGGCCCTCTTTCGTAGGGCCTTTTTTATTAAAATCCCACTTTGATTGTTGTCATCCCGAACCAGGTCCTGAACTTGATTCAGGATCTAAGGATTTCGGGATCTCTGTTTTGCTTCTCAGTCATTTTGATTTTAAAGTCCTGCCTTATGGACGGGGTCATTTATTTTTTCGGGACCTTCTTCCAGTCTTCGAGGAACCGTTCGATCCCGATGTCGGTCAGGGGATGTTTCGCAAGCTGTTCAATCACTTTATAGGGGATGGTGGCCACATGCGCCCCAATGAGGGCGGCTTCCAGCACATGGATGGGGTGCCGGATACTCGCTACGATCACCTCCGACTCAAAATCATAATTGTTAAAGATTGTCACGATCTGTTCAATCAGCTCCATGCCGGTCTGGGAGATATCGTCCAGTCTTCCGATGAAAGGGCTGATATAGGTTGAACCTGCCTTGGCAGCCAGCAGTGCCTGTGTGGGTGAAAATACCAGGGTGGTATTGGTTTTGATTCCCCGAGAGACAAGGGCCTTAATCACCTTTAGCCCTTCAGTGGTCATTGGAATTTTAACCACAATGTTATCTCCTAACTTGGAGAGTGTCTGGGCCTCCTGGATCATCTCCTCGGCCTTTGATCCGACGACCTCAAGGCTGATTGGAAGATCGTGGATGATCCCGCAGATTTCCTTAATAAGGGAATCAAAATCTCTCTTCTCTTTGGCAATTAAACTGGGATTAGTGGTTACCCCATCGATTACTCCCATCTCGTAAGCCTTCCGAATCTCACCGGGATTGGCCGTATCAATAAAGAATTTCATCGCTCACCTCCAAATGATAAAAAAGAGGTGGTGGGAATTTCTTCCCACCACCTTTAAAACGGAAAGATCATCTTTCAAGAAATAATTTATGGGAGGATTCTGATCTCGGCCCTTCTGTTTTTGGAACGGCCTTCTTCAGTCCTGTTATCAGCGATGGGTTTGGTTGCCCCATAGCCCTTCACCATCAAACGGTTTTCTGCGATGTTAAATTTATCCATGAGATACTTCTTTGCGCTCTGGGCTCTTTTTTCTGAAAGCACTTGATTTGCTTTTTCAGGGCCCACTGGATCGGTATGGCCTCCAATTTCGACTTTGATCTGAGGGTTCTCCTTCATAAGTTTTCCATTTTGATCCAGCGCTCTGGCTGCAGCAGGACTGATATTGGTTTTATTCGGATCGAAATAGACTGTATCGAAAACAGGCATGGGCGCTGGTCTGGTTACAGGTGGAGGAGGAGCTGGTGTGGGTGGAGGTGGAGGGGGTGGTGTTGGTGCGGGAGGCGCCGGTGGTGCAGGAGGAGGTGTAGGTGCAGGCGGGGGAGGTGGAGGTGGTGGTGCAGGTGGTGCAGGTGGAGGTGGTGGGGGTGGTGTAGGTGCGGGTGGTGCGGGTGGTGCAGGTGGCGCAGGTGGACGAGGCGGTGGCTGGCAGCTTTCGGCTTCTTTGGCCAGTTTCCGGGCTTCCGCCAATATCATCATGGCTTCCCCTGTTCTGCATGCTAAATATGTCTCAATTGCTTTTTTTCCCAACTCCTTGGCCTTGGCAATCTTTTCAGGACAATACTTTGCCCCCTCGGACTTCTCCGCCTGGGCAATAGCGGCATCGGTTCGATCAAAATCGGATGGAGCAAGGATAGCCCTGTAGGTTACTCCGAAGTGCTGCGTGGTGCAGGAGGTCCCTAACAAGAGTGACAAAATCATTACCATTAAAAATGTCCACATTCTTCTGTCCATAGAATTAACCTCCCTTTTTTTTACAAGTAAACCACCTAACCCGTTCGAATATAAGAAATCTATCTGAATTTGTCAATCTTTTTTACGAGAGGTCTGAAAAACTGCTATATGCTCTCTGATTTCACAGATTTCTGGACTTTTTCTGAAATCTCTTTAAGCACTGTTTTTGGATTCTCCTCGGATATAACTTTTCAAGCATTTCTCACAACAGAAGTATAGCGCCCGCCCCCCCACTTTTTTCTTTAAAGCCAATCCTCTCGGAATATAGGTTTGGCAATAAGGATCTTGAACAAGCTCCTCCGGTTCATTTTTTTTGTTCATCTTTTCCCCTGATGAAGTCTTATCCTTGAAGAGGAAACGGAGAGAATAGTAGAGGATGAGGATGAGAAGGACAAAAAAGATGAGCCGGGCCATTTTATTCTTATAGCCTTTCCACCCCTTGATCTTCTTTGATCTCCTCCAGAAGTTCTCCAACCGTCTTTTCCATAACGGGGTGGATAAGGTTTGGGTCGATTTCAGATAAAGGGATGAGAACAAATTGTCGTTCGTGAAGACGTGGGTGCGGAACCTGGAGCACCCCTGTTTCTATTCTCCGGTCATCAAAGAGGAGAAGGTCCAGATCGATGACCCTGGGACCCCCTCGAAAAGTCTCTTTGCGCCCCAGCCTAATTTCGATGGCCTTCAGCATCCGGAAAAGATCAATCGGTTCCAAATCTGTCTCAATTTTTATCACTCCGTTGACGAACCAGTCTTGAGCAGTATAACCGATGGGGCGGGTTTTAAAAAATGAAGATCTGACCAGGAGCCTGTGTCGGTCAATTTTCAGGATTTCAGAAATGGCTGTTTCGCAGTTAAGAACTTTATCGCCGGCGTTTGAACCGATCCCGATGTAGGCTGTATATCCCATTCTGAAGAAAGTCAAAGACTACACAGCATTTCACTTATTCTCAGAAATCTCTTCGGGTTTCTTCGGAGTTACATCAATCTCATCCCGTTCTTTGGTCGCCTTTTTAAAGTTTCTAATCCCTTTTCCGATCCCCTCGCCAATCTGAGGGAGTTTCCCTGCGCCAAAAATGACAAGGATGATGACCAGGATGATCAGCAGCTCCGGCATTCCTATTCCAAACATTCTTTTCTCCTTTATTTGGTTTTTGCGCCTCTTCTTGTCCTGCGCGCTTTGCCCTTCGGATTGGCGGAAGTGCATGGGAATCGAACCCACCATCCCGGGTTAACAGGATCACTGGATTTGAAGTCCAGGAGGCCCACCAGAACCTGTCCACTTCCAATTTTGAGAGCTCTGAAAACTATCTTTTACTCTCTGATTTCACAGATTTTAAAAAATGATTCCAGAGATTTCTGGACTTTTTCTGAAATCTCTTTATAAACTAAAGGATTTTCCCTTTAAAGTCAAGGCATTTAGAGGAATTCAGGAGATCTACCCATTTCTTAATACCTGAAATACTTAATGTTTTCTCACGGGAATGGTGGCCATTGATGATTCCAATCTGGGATGGGGAAATTCCTAATTCTTTGGTATCGTTCAAAAGGTGAGGCATCATATTATTTCGACCGACTGGATCTGAATGGTGAAATAACCTTTGATGCCTAATTTTTCTTTCCAATATTGTTCCCATTTATCTCTTGCATATTGTCTGATCAGGATCATTTTGGAAAGATTGGTTACTGCCTGGTCCGACCATCCCCATGCGATTTTCTTGAGACGACGGCCAATCTCTCTAAAAACTCGTTCCAGCAATGAGGTCGTCTTAGGGGCAATCACACCCGTCTTAAGCCAAAGCTCGATATGGGTAAATAAG
>JAGXTA010000037.1 GCA_018333535.1 Deltaproteobacteria bacterium
TCATTTCAAGCGGTGGTATTTTTGGGCAACCCATTCGAGACTGGAGCCCGTCATCAAGGCAGCTCGAACGTTCCATCGTCACCTTCAAAATGTGCTTACGTACTTTAGGCATCGAGTAACCAATGCTGTCTGTGAGGGGGTTAATTCCAAGATCCAGACCATCATCAAGATGGCCTATGGATTTAGGAATCGGGATCATCTTAAGACAGCCATTTACTTCCATTGTGGAGGCTTAGACCTTTACCCGGGTACCCATTAAAAACCCGGAAGAATCACAATTTTGCCTTGACTATCCCCTTTTTTTATCTTATTTTCAAGACCATATTTCTACCTGAAAAATGGAGAGCTGAACAAAATGAAAGTTCCCTTTTTCGATTTAACCCCTCAATTCCTCTTAATCGAAGAGGAGATCAAATCAGCCCTGAACGAGGTCTTTAAGACCCAGCAATTCATCATGGGTCCCCAGATCGAAAGTCTGGAAAAAGCCATTGCCGGCTATTGCCGGACCCGATATGCCGTGGGCGTGGCTTCGGGATCGGATGCCCTTATTCTGTCTTTAATGTCTGTCGGTATTGGGCTGGGTGATGAGGTGATGATTCCCCCGTTCACCTTCTTCGCCACGGCCGGCTCTGTTTCACGCCTTGGCACAATTCCCATCTTTGTTGACATCGATCAGGAGAGTTATAATATCGATCCCTCCAGGATTGCGGAAAAGATCACCCCAAAGACAAAGGCCATCATCCCTGTCCACCTCTACGGCCAATCCGCGGACATGGACCCAATCCTTCAGATTGCCAGGGATAAAAATTTATATGTGATCGAAGACGCAGCTCAGGCTTTGGGTTCGGAGTATAAGCCCCGTCCTGACAGCGCCCCCCGGAGAGCGGGCCAGATCGGAGACCTGGGTTGCTTCTCTTTTTACCCAACCAAGAACCTCGGCGCCTTTGGGGATGCAGGAATGGTGGTTACCGACAACCCCAATCTGGCCGAGAAAGTCCGGCTTTTGAGGGTCCATGGAAGTCAGCCCAAATATTTTCACAAGACGATCGGGATGAACAGCCGACTCGACACGATTCAAGCGGCCATTCTCCTTGTCAAGTTTAAATATCTTGAAAAATGGACAGAGGAGCGGCAGAAAAAAGCAAAACGTTATCAGGCATTGTTTCAGGATATTCTTTCAACGGTGGAAGGAGTTAAACTTCCCGTCATTCAGTATGAAAATCGTCACATCTTTCACCAGTACGTGATCCGGGTCCCGAAAAGGGACGATCTAAGGAAGTTTTTGACGGAGCAGGGAGTCGGAACAGACATTTACTATCCCCTTCCCCTTCATTTACAGGAATGCTTCTCCTTTTTAAAACATCGCCGGGGAGATTTTCCGATCTCCGAAAAAGCAGCTGATGAAACCCTGGCCCTGCCAATTTTCCCGGAATTGACAGAAGAACAACAGGAGAGGGTCGTCGACGGGATCAGGACCTTCTACCGGAATCATGGAATGTTGGAATGATGGAAGACTGGGGCAATATAGCACAACATTAGGGAAAAACTGCTCTTTTTACCATTATTCCACTATTCCAATATTCCAGAAAGAAAATTTATGAAAACAAATAAGGGAGACCATCTCGTCAAGAAGATACTTCGAAAGGAAGCCAAGGTGGGAATCATTGGCATGGGCTATGTGGGCCTTCCTCTGGTCCTGAGGTTTTGCGAGGTGGGTTTCAAGGTTTTGGGGTTCGATGTCGATTCAAAAAAAATCTCTTTTCTGAAACAGGGACGAAGCTATATAAAAACCATCCCATCCTCTGGCATTTCAACCTTTGTTAGGAACGGTCAATTCGATGTGACAGACGATTTCTCCCGCCTTTCAGAACCGGATTGCATTCTGATCTGTGTTCCTACTCCTTTAACGGAAAAGAAAGAACCGGATCTCCAATATATTGAAAAGACAACCGGCTCCATCCGCTCCTGTCTGAGGAAAGGTCAACTGATTGTCCTCGAAAGCACCACTTATCCCGGCACAACGGAAGAATTGATTCTGCCAGAGCTGGAATCCACGGGCTTGAAGGTTGGAAAGGACTTCTTCCTCGGCTACTCTCCTGAGAGAGAAGACCCGGGAAATAAGGGATTTACCACCTCCCGTATCCCGAAGGTGGTTTCCGGTGTCACCCCGTCCTGTAAAAAAATCACCGTAGCTCTTTACCGCCAGGCCATTCAAGAGGTTGTTCCGGTCTCCTCACCACGCGTTGCGGAATTGACCAAACTTCTTGAAAATATCTACCGCAGCGTCAATATCGCTCTTGTTAACGAGTTGAAGATGCTTACAGACCGGATGGGAATCGACATCTGGGAGGTGATTGAAGCGGCCAGCACCAAACCCTTTGGCTTCACCCCCTTCTATCCTGGCCCGGGAATGGGAGGACACTGCATTCCGATCGATCCTTACTATCTCTCCTGGAAGGCGCAGGAGTATGACTTTGCAACAAGGTTCATCTTGCTCGCAGGAGAGATCAATGTCCATATTCCTTACTACGTGGTCAACAAGATTCAGGATGCGCTCAATAGAAAAGGGAAGAGCTTAAAAGGTGCAAAGATTCTGATCCTCGGAGTGGCCTACAAAAAGGATGTGGACGATGCCCGTGAATCCCCTGCCCTTGCCATTATGGACCTCCTCCAGAAAAAAGGGGCAAGCCTTCTTTATCACGACCCCTATATCCCCGTGCTTCCCTCTTTCAGGAAGTACCATTTCAAATTGAAATCCTCCCCCCTCACAAAGCCATTGCTTCGTCGAATCGATGCCGCCGTCGTGATCACCGATCATAGCCAGGTCGATTATGAATGGGTCGTTGTGAACGCACCCCTAACCATCGACACCCGAAATGCGACAAAGAATTTGAACCGGTGGAAGAAGAAAATTGTGAAAGCTTGATTTTGATTCGGAAATTCCAAACACTAATTTTGCTTTTTCACTCTCTTTTTTTGTGTGTTTTTGGCCTCTTTTTAAATCGAAACCAGTTTCTAATTCCGGGCATGACGTGACGGATATCGTCAAGCTTCTCCCTCGCCGCCCTTTCACCTTCATCAATCAAATGAATTGCCTGGGAGAAATTGGACCAATGTGAATCCCCCACTTCCGGCAGGATTACCACATCGGCTTTCGCCAGCTCATATTGTCTCAGCTTTTCTCCCATAATCTCACTGACCCGATAATAGACATCCACAACGTTCCGCAGTTCTTCCGGGCTAACGCATCGGTCTACGGCCACGGAGATCACAATGTCTGCCCCTTCCTTTCTTGCCACAGAACTGGGGACAAGGCAGGTGATGCCTCCATCGGATAGGAGCTTTTCTCCCTCTTTAAGCGGC
This sequence comes from Deltaproteobacteria bacterium, assembly GCA_018333535.1. Lineage (GTDB taxonomy): Bacteria > Desulfobacterota > BSN033 > BSN033 > UBA1163 > RBG-16-49-23. The sequence continues at coordinate 3,364 of JAGXTA010000037.1, forward strand.
GCGATGGCTCCTGGAACGGCACAGCTTGCCATCACAGCCTGCCGGAGAGGCCCGCGAGAAAAAGTGACCTGTCCGCCGCTCACCAGGTCGGTGGCCACAGCCCGAAAGGGAATTTGGGTCTCTTCAATCTGTATGTCGGGAATAAAATAGTCGATGGTCGTTTGGAAATCCTCATTAGAAAGTATGCCTGGTTTGAACATGGCCTGAATCAGATAAAACCAATTTCTTAAGTAGGTCTGAATTTTCTGAGTCAGACCTAACTCTTCCTTTGCATGAGCCTTTTCAAAGGCCTTCATCGCCGAAGATCGAAATTCGGCACTGTTTAGGTACATCTCCACCTTCTTTTGCAATTCATCCGGGCTGATGCCACAGGCGTAGGCTCCGCCTACTAACGCCCCAATACTGGTTCCCACAATAAGATCAATAGGGATCCCTTCCCTCTCAAGCACCCTTAACACGCCGATATGGGCGAGCCCTCTGGCCCCCCCGCCTCCAAGGGCAAGGCCGATGCGTTTCTTCTTCCAAAACATGATATCAGCGCCCTCCAAAAATTGTTGATCCTATTTTACCTTTTATAGCCCTTGAACATCAAGACAATCCTTTCTCGTTCTTCTTAGAGAAATGATGATCAGGAGAAAGGCAAGAAAAGCGGATAGAGTTGAGCGGAGGGATAAGGAAATCAAAGAAAGCGATTTATACTTTTTATGCGATGCCATATGCCTGCCTGCCGCAGGCAACCGCTATGTGCAATGCAGCTCTTGATTTAGATATGGCCAACTTTTTTATTTATCATAACCACGATTTAAGCCAATACCGAAATACCGATGCACAGAGATCTACTTCTTCTCCATTTTCTCGATGAATTCTCTGACTCCCGTAATTCGAAGACCACGGTATTGCCCAAGGGAAAGAAGCCCCTTATCCCCGGTCACCAGATAGGTTGTTTTCCCTGAAACAGCACAGGAAAGAAACTTGTCATCATCGGGGTCCGGACTTGTTCCTTTTACAGGGTGGGTGACTTCAATCACATCGATATACGGAAGGACTTCCTCATTCATCACTGCCTTGCTCTCTTCCGCAGAGAGCTTAAATTTCGGGTACTTTAACGCGGTGACAAGCTCATCATAGGTCTCTCCGGTGACAACTGGAACAATCTTCCCTTCTTGCCACCATCTGACAAGCTTTGCGGTCTCTCCTCGAAACAGCAGGGCTGACACAAACACATTGGTGTCCAGAACAACCCTTAACCCTTCCTTTGTTTCCTTGCCCACTGAACTGCCCCACTGATGTCCTTATCCGTTAGTCCCAGTTTCTCGATCTTTTCACGCATTTTCTCAAGGGACGATCCGGCCGTGATGATCCTGACCGGTGTAAGACGAATGGCATTCCCATCGATCGCGACATCGAAGTACTCCGTATCCTGGAAGATCTTCACGATTTCTTTGGGAAGGGTAATCTGATTCTTTGAGGTTCTTTTTGAAAGCATTTTTCCTTACCTCCTTACTGTAAGGATACCTTACGTTAAGATAAAAAGCAACCCTTTTAAATAACTGTCAGGAATGAAAAATTACTTTAATTTGGGATGGATAATACTTGATCGTTTTCATCGTTCGTGCCTGCAAGCCGAAGTCTCTATCTTTGCTAAAACGCTTCGCGCAGGCAGGCATTTCGGCACGCATCAAAAAAACCTTTACCCGAAAACCACTTTTCTGATATAGTAGACCAACTCCTTAATCTTTGGGAGGTATTAAAGAAAATTGGTTCTTCCGGGTTTTTAATGGGTGATAGTTTAGGGTAAAATGGCTCCAAGGAGGACTGGAGCCATGCGAGACACTGAACTTTACCGTTACTTGTTGGGTATTGAAGAACCTTGGACGGTGGGACGAGTGACGTTGGATGTCGAGAACCAGAGAGTAGATGTATGGGCAACCCATCCGGAAGGGATCCGTTGGCCCTGTCCGGAATGTGGAGCCATGACATCCCTGTATGATCATGCTCCTGAGCGGGTGTGGCGCCATCTGGACAGTTGCCAGTTCA
>JAGXTA010000038.1 GCA_018333535.1 Deltaproteobacteria bacterium
CTCCTTGCTTGCCACGTGCTTCAACCTGGCTCGGATGATCACGATTCTTGGCGTATCGGGGTTAATCGAAAAACTGATGACTCTTAGAGCCCCCGTCTTGGGATAATATCCCGAACATGCAGCCGTGTTGGGTGAAAAAGAAGAGAAAAAGCTTTGTCAGTGGGGCTGCTACGACCGTCTATCTCTATTCAGTTTTCAAAGAACGTTTTATATCGTGATTAGATCAAGTTTGACTTAATCAACCCTCATGCCCTCCCCATTGTGACACAGTCTCTCAAGGGGGAGGGGAAAGATCGGGAAATTATTAAGCGAGAACTTCGATCATCTCCCTGCAAAAGGCGGGAAGATCATCAGGCTTTCTTGAGGTAATGAGGTTTCCATCCCTCACCACTTCGGCATCAACATAGTTTGCTCCGGCATTGACCATATCATCTTTGATCGCAAAGACACCGGTCGCCTTTTTCCCTTTCAAAATTCCAGCAGAGGCGAGCATCCAGCCTGCATGGCAGATGGCGGCAACCATCTTTCCCTTCTGATGCGCCTCCCTGACAATCCTGACCATCTCCGGGTATCGCCTCATCATATCCGGGGCATAGCCGCCCGGAATGACGACGCCATCATACTTGGAGGGGTCGATCTCTTTGGCTTCTTTCTCCACTTCGACAGGATATCCATGCTTGCTGGTATATGAGCGAGCGCTTCCGGAACCCACAACCGTAACCTCTGCTCCCTCTTCTTTTAACCGATAATAGGGAACCCAGAACTCAAGCTCCTGATAAAGGTTCTCCACCAGAATAACCACCCTTTTGCCTTTGAGCCGCATCTGCTTACTCCTTTCTAATAGGTATCTTGACAAATTCGAAATTCGAATATCGAAATCCGAAACAATTTCAAAATTCAAATGACCAAATTTTCTAAACGATATTTTTTTGAATTTCGAATTTTAGTCGTTGTATATTGTTTCGAAATTCGGATTTCGTGCTTCGGATTTATTATTCATTAAGGGGTTTGTCCTTTTTGCCCACCAACCTCGGATCGATGTTGCCCGGTCCGCCGCAATCCGGGATGTAACAGGTCACATCGCTGAAGGTGCAGGTCTGTTTGCACGATGGACATTTCTCGGGCACGGTCTCGGCTCCAAACGTATAACTGCAATTCGAACATTTCCACTGCGTCATTGGATCACCTCCCTCCTTTAAATTTGGAATTCGGATTTCGGAATGCGGAGTTTAAAATCGAAATGACTTATTCCGAAATCCGCAATCCGCATTCCGCAATCGGAATTAGTCTTCGTAAAGATTTAGATCATAGCCCAATTGAATCGCTTTTAGATTTTCTTTCACATAAGACTTGGGCAATAGTTTCTCCAGCTCCATGTGGCTGATATCGATATTGATTAATCGAAAGAGGCGTCCCAGAGCGATCATATTCCCAAAGATGACCTGGCCAAACTTCTCGACCCCCATCATCCCAAAAGGAACCTCTTCATCCGTACAGAGTCCGGTATCACAGATCGTCTTTTGGGCGACGAGTTGATCCCCCTTTTGATGGAGCCTGATGAGAATATCGGCCTCATCGATCATTGGATTTTCAATCGGCTTCCGATCATAAGTGAGATAGGCGGTGATTCTCTGATTCCGGATGGAAGAGTCGTAATCGAAGAGAAGAGCTACCTCATAACCTAATTCTATCAAAGCCATGGCCAGAATATGGGAGACGACCCTGACCGATTGACCTCCCACGCCTGTAAAGACGATCCGCTTCATAATAACCTTTTTCAAAAAAGCTAAAGGTTGAGGCTAAGGTCAAGGTTGAGAAAAAAATTATTTCTCAGCCTCAGCCTTAACCTTCAACATGCCCACTGCTGGAAATTTAAAGATGAGATCATCTCCATGGGGTGCGACGTCTAATTCTTTAGTCAGATCTTTACCTGCCATGTGACATCGCATCCTCTTTTCTCCCTGAAAGAGAGGACTCGCAGAGATATCATAGACCTTTCCTTTATAACCAATATAGATGGGTTTTCCCTCAGCGCCATCAAAATGTTTGAGTTCTTCACGGGTGAAGGTTTTTAAATCTTCATGCTTAACCTCAACCTTTCCCATAGGAATTTCCTCAACCTCAGCCTCAGCCTCTCTTTTAGCTATGCCCAGTTCATCGTCTTTGAGATGGTCTCTCACCCCTTCGAACATATGAAACCGTTCATCGAACCATTTGAACATCTGATGGGCTGTTTTAAAACCCAGCCTCCTTCCGTTGAGTTCAATGCAGTCGCTAATGATATCCACAAAACTGAACCCCTTATAGAGCAGGGCCTCCCGGATACAGGCTTTGAAATGGTTGAGATGATAGACTGTAGTCCTTGCATAGAAATAAGGAGGCTGGGTGGTAAGGATACGATTCAATCGAAGGGGCTGATAATGTTCTCCCCTGGGTGAGGTGATGGTCTTTGTTCCCTTGGGTGTGGTGGGACCCGCCTGGCCTCCGGTCAATCCATAAATCTCATTGTCATTGCAGAAGACCGTGATATCCGGATTTCTTCTCGACGTATGGAGGAGGTGATTTCCGCCGATGGCTCCAAGATCCCCATCCCCGGATAAGACAACGACATTTAAATCTGGGCGGACCGTTTTAATGGCTTCAGCTGCTGTCAAAGCCCGGCCATGGGGCGTGTGAACGGCATCGAGGTTCATATATCCTGCCATTCTTCCCGAACAGCCAATCCCTGAGACCACGGATGTGTTCTGATTGTTCCAGCCAAGTTCTTTCATAGCCATGGCCACATTCTTCAAAACAGCACCAATCCCGCAACCCGGGCACCAGGTATGGGGAAAACGGCCCAATTTCAGAAGCTCTTTATAAGATCGGTCGATCATTTTCCTTCTTTTAATCGCTCCTCAATCTGACTTTGAATCGACTGGAACTTAAATCCTCCTCCCAGACAGGGAACCCTCATCACCTTGCGATGAATTGCGCATTCTGTCCAGCTTGCATACTGCCCATCATTTCCCTCGACCACAATGATATGGCGGTAAGGACGGGTGATTTCCTGCAACTCCTTCTCCAGAACGGGAAAGATGCGAATCGGCCTGAAGATGGAGAATCTTTCCTTCAGGGATGAGATGATTCTCGAAGTGATCCCGAAAGCGATGAGCAGGGTTTCGGAATCCTTTCTTGGGATATATTCGTAGAGAGGGTACTTGTCAGCAGTCGTCAAATGTCGCTCTTTCAAATCATTGAGCCAGTCCCGGTAGGCCTCCGGGTCATTGGTCTTCACATTTCCCATCCGGTCATGGGCTGTACCGGTAAAGAGCCTCCGGCCCTTACCAAGAGGCTCTTTCGTACGAGGGACCACTTCCGCTTCAATCCCATCGAGATCGGCCATTTCATAGAGATGGGAGAGTAAGGCATCAAAAAGGAGGATGACAGGCGAGAGGGATTCCTCCGCGGCATTGAAGGCTGTCACGGTCAGACGAAAAGATTCTTCTACGGAATTTGGATAGAAGGCAATGGGATAGTAGTCGCCTGAGCTCCCTCCTTTGACCTGAAGGAGATCGGATTGAGCAGGCTGGGTGGGCATACCGGTGGATGGCCCCACTCTCATCGAATTGAAAAAAACGCAGGGAGCCTCAACGGCATGTCCCCATCCGAGAGCCTCCTGCATCAGCGAAAAACCCGGTCCCGAGGTTGCCGTGAACGATTTCGCTCCGGCCAGGGAAGCCGAGATTGTTCCAATGGCGGCCGCAATCTCATCCTCCGCCTGAAGAAACCTGAACCCCGGATCTTCCTCTGCAAGGGCGGCCGCCTGCTGAAGGATCTCGGACGAAGGAGTGATGGGGTAGCCGGCAAAGTAAGTGGCGCCTGCCCGGATCGCTCCTTGAAAGATCGCATCATTCCCTGAGAGAAGTTTCTTCATCTTTCTATCTTTCTTATTTACTTGAGAGTACCGAGTACTTGTCTTCATTTTGGCAATTTCTTGGGAGAATATCAAGGGTCTTTTGTTCGTTGATTAAGCTGCCATTAAGCGTAAGCCCTCTTGTCTGTTCAAATCGATCTTTTGTCTGATGAAATTGACGAGGATTTGGTCGTTGGGGGAATTCACGAGTAATTCTGGAAGAGTATTTCTCATAGCCAGGGCGGTAACCTGCTCGGAGGGGTAAATTCCTTCTCGGATTGTTCGGAGCCATGAGCCAAAAGAGTTCCAGACCGCCTTGGTGCATGTCAAAGAGAGGTACTGGAGTAAGCCTTGAG
>JAGXTA010000039.1 GCA_018333535.1 Deltaproteobacteria bacterium
AATAATTTGGACAAGATTGTAGGGCCCAATAGTAAAAATGAATCATCCTCAAACTGAAATGCATCATCGTCAATGGTTAAAAGGAAAGGTTTAAGATGATTCATTTCTGACCCTCACCCTATCCCTCTCCCCAAAGAGACTGTGTCGTAATTCCGTTCATGGTTCGAGAACCTCACCACGAACGGAAAACGACATGTTAAAAATCAATGAGTTAGCCGTTCGTCCTGAGCATGTCGAAGGGCGAATGGCTAATTGCGACACAGTCTCAAAGTGGCGAGGGGAAAAATTAGGTTTCCTCCCCTTAAGGGGGAGAAAGTTCACCCTGTTAGATTGAAGATTTCTTGAATAACAGGGCTGAATAGACAGCCTTATCTACCAGGGTGAGGGTGATCCGCTCCGAGGAGAGCAGAATGGAGAGCCTGGCTGATCCATCGAAATGGGGAGACATCGATGAAAAGGATCCGAAGAGCATGGCTAAATGGATGAAGCGCATGGGCAAGGAGATGGGCGAAGACATGGGTGAGGATGTAGATCAGATGGTAGAGGAGGCCATGGAGGAAGAGAGGGGGACAGGATCAACAGAAGCCTCCAAAGAATAGTCACTTGCTCATACTTTTAATTCCGTTGATTTTTTCCTCCAATCTGGTAAACTCGTACCTAAATCAAGACACACACCTAATAAAAACCCCCTGTTTGGTTATTCCAACGATAGATATCCTTTTTCAAGTTCCTTTGAAATCCGTTTGTTGAGCACATCAGCCGATACGTCATATTTTTCAATAAGCTTCGTCGCAATTGCATTGATGATATAGTCCTGAGAAGATTCAACCGAAAGTCCCTTTGAACGAATAAAGTCTATTTTAGGCAGCAATAATTTTAATTCATTACGAAAGTTTTGTTTCAATGAAACTCGTGGTACCAAAACGGCTGCGGCAAAAGAATAGGCTTGCCATTCAAGCCAATCATAAGTCTCTTCATCGACAGCGAGAATGCTTTTGCTCCAGCCGGCGACACTCTGAGGATGGAATGAACCAATCAAATTTGAATGTCATACATAGTGCCCTATCTCATGTGCAAGTGTGAAACGGTATCTTGCAGGGCGTTGGTAGTAAATGAATTCATCAACATAAATGACGTTTAGATCACCGGAAATAAATCCTTCTATATCAAAGATTACCTGTAAATTAGGGAACGGAAAAATATTCAATCCAAGGTCGAATTCTGCTATTGCTTCGATGTCCACAGGAAAGATTTCGTTCCTTTTGTGTTTCCATAAAAAGTCCTCAGCATGTTTGTTAATATCGTCGTAAGATAGAATGGGGGCAATGATATCATTCGGGTTCATTGAGTTTCTCCAGTGCACGAGCGAATTTTTCCAATTGTTCCCCGGTGAGTTTTTGCCCTTTGATGGTTCTAAAAACTAGCGGTAGTTTAGCGACGATATTCCTGTCTGCAAGCAAATCTTCAGGAATGCGACCAGCGTCCGTTCGTGCTATATCAAAGAACTCTAACCATTCGTCACTCCCTTCTTGGATTCCGAGACATTTCGCATAGTGTGCTAATTTTTCTCTCGATTGTGGCGGTGGTAATATTCCTCTCTCTATTTTACTGATATTTCCAGGGTCCAATCCGTTTTCCAAACAGAATTGTCTCAGAGTTTTTCGCATTTCCAAACGTTTCTTTTTAAAAAACTCGCCAAATAACGAACCCATATTTTCGCCTCCCTTCTGTATTGTAATATTATTACAACGTTGTAATTATATTACAACACACATTAGTTTTTGTCAAGTAATTTAAACATTTCGAATTTTTTAATGTTCTCTATTAATTAGTGTCTGTTTATAAACGTCTTTTTCCGTCATGCCGGACTTGATCCGGCATCCAGAAACCCTTGAAAACACTGGATTCCGGCTTTCGCCGGAAAGACGACTTTTTAAAAAACCGTGGTTTATGGACAGACACTAATTAGAGTCTGTTTATAAATTCCCTTTTTCCGTCATGCCGGACTTGAGGAGCCTGCCCCGTGCTTGATACGGGGGCATCCAGAAGGTCTTGAAAGAACTGGATTCCGGCTTTCACCGGAATGACAACCTTTGGGGGAACCATTAGTTTATAAACAGATTAATGATGGAAAAGAGCCCGGCGAGTATCAACTATTAAAGGGGGGGCGTATCCAAATATAAATGCCTGAAAGTTTGGATTTGGGAATTATTGTCATAACCCAGAATTTAAAAACTCCAGGATGCTGGCGGCATAGATTTTGGCTGTTAAACAGAGATCCTCCACCGAAACCCATTCATCCTTCTGGTGGGGGATCATCCGCTTTCCCGCACCCAGGGTGACAATCGGAATTCCTGCCCATGCCGTGAGAAACGTGCCATCGGTTGCTCCGGGCACGCCATCATAAATCGGTTCTTCTCCGGTGACGGATTGATAAGCTTTTGCAACAGCCTGGACAATTGGCTCCTCCCGGGAGGTCTTTGTCCAGGGACGGTCTTCAAATATATTGAGAGTGGCTTGAAACGAGAGCCCTTTTGAGAGCCCCTTCTCAAGGCTCTCCCTGATCTCTCTTGGGGAACCGGACAGGAGACTTTCACAGATCGATCTCTCCTCCTCCTTGATAATATCTTCTAACTGCTTCTTCAGCGCCTCGTGGGATTGACCGGGAATAGTCCGTATGTCGAGTAGCGACTTACACTGATAGGGAACGACATTGAGCTGGGGTTCCCCCTTCACAGGGGCCTGGAGCACGGTGGGAGTGATGCTGGGATATCCGAGGAACGAATCTTTTCCCAGCCTTTCGATTTCCTCTTCCTCCAGATGTTTCATCTTTTCAAGAATCGACACCATCGGAGGGATGGGATTGAATCCGGCCAGAGGCATGGCCCCGTGGCTCATCTTCCCCGTTGTGATCAATTCAACGCGAAGCGCTCCCTTCTGTGTGATGCACAGATGGTTGTCCACCGGCTCACAGATGATGGCCGCATTCACATTGTCCGCCCACCCATTGCGTATGAAATGCTTCACCCCCCTCATCAGCCCTTCTTCATCGACGAGAATTCCCAGGAGAATCTTGCCCCTGAAGGGGATGCCTGACCGGCTGATCGCTTCAACCGCCTTCACCGCCGCCGCCAAATTTCCCTTTGTATCGCAGGCCCCTCTTCCGTAAATTCGATTTCCCACCAGCCTCCCCTCAAAGGGGTCATATTTCCATTCGGAATTATCGCCTTCTGTGACCACATCGGTGTGGCATTCGAACATCAGGCAGGGCCCCTCACTTTGACCCTGAAGGATTCCGATGACATTCGGAGAACCAGGCTCCACCTCTTCGACGACCACGTCGAGCCCCATCTCCTCCAGGTAATGGGCAACAAAGAGGGCAACCTTCTCCTCTCCTCCCCGGTCTTGACGCCTGACACTCGGAATCCGGATGAGCTCCTGTGTAAGTTTGACCAATTCGTCTCTTTTAATCCCTTTAATCACTTGATCGAGCTTCAAGAGGTTCCTCCGTGAGCTAATGGCTCGATGATGGGGTGATGGGGAGATTGGGGGATAGGGTGAATACCAAATCACCCCATCTCCTTATCTCCTCATCTCCCTATTTCATTACCTCCCTACCCATCTTGAGAGCTTCGGGTCGAGCATATCTCTCAATCCATCTCCAAGGAGATTAAATCCTAAAACAGCCAGAGCAATGGCGCATCCCGGAAAGATGGCCAGGTAGGAAGAGGTTCCCATAAAGGTCTGGGCCTCGTTGAGCATCCTTCCCCAGCTTGCATGGGGAGGCTGCGTTCCCAGCCCAAGATAGCTCAGGCCAGCCTCCGCAAGGATCGCAATGGCAAACTGGACCGTTCCCTGAACGATGAGGGGGGAGAGAATATTGGGAAGGATATGTTTCCAGATGATCCCCGCATCGCTTCTGCCGATGGCTCTGGCGGAGGTCACATAATCCCTCTCCCAGATGGAAAGAGAGGTGACACGGGTTAATCGTGCAAAGATCGGGATGTTAAAAATCCCGATGGCGATCATGCTGTTGATCGCCCCGGGCCCTAAGATTGAGGTGATGAGGATCGCACTCAATACGGCTGGGAATCCATAGAGGACATCCGAAATCCTCATGATGGTTTCATCGATCCACTTTTTATAAAAGGCCGCCAGTGACCCCAGAAGAATCCCAAAGCCCATGCCAATGGAAACAGCCACCAGACCCACAATGATCGAATTGACGGCTCCCTTCATCACCCGGCTCAGGATATCGCGTCCGTATTGATCCGTTCCCAGCCAATGAGATTGATTGGGAGCCTGAAATCGTTCAGAGAGGTTCATCCGGTTCGGATCAAAGGGAGTGAAGACGAAGCTGAGAAGGGCGGTCAGAAGAATGATCAGAGTGATCAAAAATCCGATCGTGAAATTTATGTTTCGAAATGGACGACGAAGGCTCATAGATTTTCAATTTCTCCTCCCACCTTCCCCTCTCCCCTGGTAGCACAGGCGTGACGCCTGTGGCCACCGGAGAGGGCTGGGGTGAGGGGGTCATTCATACCGAATTCTCGGATCGAGGTACCGGTAGGCCACATCGATCACAAAATTGATCACCACGATCACCATGGCAATCAGAAGGACCACTCCCTGGATCACCGGCAGGTCCCTCTGGCCGATCGCCTCGAAGACCAGCCTTCCCACACCGGGGAGGTGAAAGACATTTTCAATAATGATTGCCCCAGCCAAAAGATCGCCTGCCTGAAGCCCGATGATCGTTACAACCGGGATGATCGCATTTCGGAAGGCATGCTTGTAAACAACCATCCTTTTCGAAAGGCCTTTGCTTCTGGCCGTGCGGATGTAATCCTCCCCAAGGACTTCAAGCATGGAGGACCGAGTCATCCGGGTCAGCACCGCGGCCCTCACAAAGCCCAGTGAAAAAGCAGGGAGAAGAAGGGAGCCCAACGCCTTGATCGGATCAGTTTGCCAGGCATGGAATCCGCCTGCAGGCAACCAGTGAAGCGTGACCGCAAAGAGAAGGATCAGGAGGATGCCTGCCCAGAACGCAGGCACTGCCAGGCCGATCTGAGAAAAGACCATCACCCCGTAGTCTCCTACCCGGTTTCGATGGAGCGAGGAGTAGATTCCCATGGGGATGGAGATGGCGATTGCGAAAATCATCGAGAGGATGGCCAGCGGAACCGTGACCTGAAGCCGAGAGAGGATGAGCGACGTGATCGAAACATCATAGGTGATAGACCGACCCAGGTCTCCAAGGGCCAGATTTTTCATGTAGTGAAGATACTGGATGATGACAGGACGATCCAGCCCCATCTGTTGCCTTAAATTCCGGAGCGTCTCCGGCGTGGCGTTGATGCCTAAAATGATCTGTGCCGGATCGCCCGGAATGACCATGAGGATGGCGAAGATGACCATCGAGACGAGCAGGAGGGTGAGGATCAGGACGATCGTTCGTTTGATGAGATAGGTTGTCATCGTATAAATCAATGACAAATGACAAAGCCCAAATTTCAAAAATTATTTATATTTTTTGACATTTGGGCTTCGGATTTAATTTGTCATTTGAACTTTGAAATTTGACATTGCCTTTATGAGATCCTATTTCTGTATCCAGACCTCGGTCACATCCTGAGCGGTCATGGGGTAGTCCTTCCACCAGTTCATCACCTCTTTCTTCATCGTCGGCAGGCTGGGCATTACGAATAAGAACCCGTTGACCGCATCCTCGGTGATCATCTTCTGTAAAGCAACATAGAGATCTCTCCTTAGTCTCGGATCAGGCTCCATCTCTGTTTTTTTCAGTGTCTCCTGGAATTTCGGGTTGTCGTAACGGAAGTAATATTTCGGATTGGCATAGATGTCGATGTCGAACGGCTCCGAGTGACCGATTACCGTCAGATCAAAGTCTGCATTCCTTAAAACGCGTTCAAGCCATTGCCCCCATTCCATCAATTCGATCTTCAAACGAATGCCCACCTGAGAAAGCATATCCGTAATGATCTCCCCGCTTCGCTTCGCATAGGCAAACCGTTCGGGAACTTTGATGACTGCGTCGAAACCATTCGGATAGCCCGCTTCTTTCAGGAGTTGCTTTGCCTTTTCGGGATTATATGGATAAATGTTCGTCAGATCGATGTAGTAAGGATTGCCCGGATCCATGTGGCTTCCGATGGGCGTTCCATAACCTGACATGGCTCCTTTGATCAGGGCAGGCCGGTCAATGGCATGGGCCATGGCCCTCCGGACACGCACATCATCGAAAGGCTTCCTCGTTTGGTTGGTCGAGAGAATGACCTCTGTGGTTGTATAGCCGTTGAGAACCTTGAACTTCGGGTCTTTCTCAAGAAGGAGTGCATTCTCCGGACTCACGTCGTAACCGATCACATCAACATCCCCTGCCTTCAGGCCGGCAATCTGGGCGCTCGGATCTCCGATGAATTTGAAAGTGACTTTATCGAGATAAGGCAATCCTTTTCGATGATACTCCTCAAATTTTGCAAGGATGACCCGATCTCCACGAATCCATTCGACAAATTTAAAGGGTCCTGTGCCCACCGGTGCGGTTTTCAATCTGTCCGCTGTCTGTTTGTTGATGATGATGGAGTCGGGTCTGGCCAGGTTGAAGAGAAACATCGAGTTCACATTCTTCAATTTGAACTTTACGGTGTGGCTATCCACGACCTCGACCGATTCAATCTCCCTGTAATATTTGGTATTCGGGATATTCGTTTTCGGATCCATCAATCTCTCAAAGGTGAACTTCACATCCTCCGCATCGAAGGGTTTCCCGTCGTGGAACTTGACGCCTTTTTTAAGGATGAAGGTATATTCCTTTCCATCTTTGGAGACTTTATACTCCCTCGCTAACGCAGGAATGATCTTTCCATCCCGGTCGACCCTGACCAGACCCTCAAGCACATTGCCATAGACCACCCTTGGAATGGCCGCGGAAGTGGCTGTGGTTGGGTCCAATCCCGGAGGCTCAACACCCTGGGCGATGGTGAGCGACCCACCGGAAACCGGCTTGGGCTGGGCGTAGATGGCCGTCGAAAAAAGAACAAAGGCAAGACAGATCAAACTCATCAATAGAAATTTTTTCATCTCTCCCTCCGTATCTGTTTTAAGTAGCGCCCTCATTTATTAAGGGTGGATTTCGTCCCGATTCAAACGGGACGCTACATGAACCCTCGAAACCCATTTGTCAAAAATCCTATCCAAATCATTTCCGATTGTCAAACCGCCCCAAAGGCCCCTGATCCGTATTCGTCATCCTGAACTTGGTTCAGGACCTATAGTTCCAAAGAATTAGAGATGCTGAAAAAATTTCAGCATGACAGCAATATTCTTAACATTCCGGAATTGGATTACGAATTAGGGGAAGAACTAACTTTCTCAAAAACCCGGTCCAGAATCTTAACCGCCTTGATGATCTCTTCTTTCTCAATCGTCAGCGATGGCGTGATCCGTATGACATTCCCGTAGAGGCCACCCCGGCCGATAAGAAGCCCTTCTTGCTTCGTCCCTTCAAAGATCTCATTGACCAGATCCGGGGCAGGCTCCTTTTCCTTCTTGACGATCTCCATCCCCTGGATTAGACCCATGCCCCTGACTTCGCCGATAATTTCGAACTTCTCTTTTAACCCTTCCAATCGGTCTCTTAAGAATTGACCCATCTGCTCGGCATTCTGAACCAGCGCTCTTTTCTCAATGGCTTCGATAGTAGCAAGGACAGTTGTCACTGTAACAGGATTTCCGCCAAAGGTGGAGAGGTGAGAACCCTTAAGACCATCTGCCACCTCTGGGGTCGCAATGGTGATCCCAACAGGGGAGCCATTGGCCGCCCCTTTGGCCATGACCATGATGTCCGGCTCCACTCCCCAGTGTTCGATGCCGAACATCTTTCCCCCGGTCCTTCCCCAGCCTGTCTGAACTTCATCACAGATGAAGAGTCCTCCGTAGCGCTTCACGACGGAGACGACCTCCTTGAAATATTCCTTTGGCGGAGTGATGAATCCTCCGACGCCCTGAATAGGTTCGGCGATGAAGGCAGCAGGACGGCCTGAGGTCGTCGTTTCAATCAACTCCTTCACATCCTTCGCACATTCAAGATCGCAATCGGGATACTCTTTTCCGAAGGCACACCGGAAGCAGTAGGCATTATGGGCATGTTTGATCCCCGGGACGGAGCTTCCTCCGAGACGCCATTTCTGATGTCCGGTGATGTTCATCGTCAGGAGGGACGATCCACTGTAGCAATGCCGGAGGGCAATGACTTCATTGCTTTTCGTATAAAGCTGGGCGATAAGGACAGCGGTCTCAACGGCCTCTGTTCCACTGCTGGTGAAGAAAGACTTCTGCAATCTTCCCGGAGTGATCTGCGCCAGTTTCTCCGCAAGAGAGATGGCGGGAAGGGTAGGATAAAGCGTCGAGGTATGCTGAAGCCTCCTCATCTGCTCACAGGTCTTTTCAGTGATCTCCTCGTCACAATGGCCCACGCTGATCGTGACGATCCCGCCAAAAAAATCGAGATACTCCTTCCCGTCGATGTCGTAAAGATACTTTCCCTTGCCTCGATCAAAAATAACCGGCTCCTGATAGTAATGGCTCACACAGGGAGCTAAATATTTTTTATGCTTCTCATAGATTTCGTTCTTATCCATTTAAAACTCCTTCTGTTGAGATATGGACGGTTGGAACTAAACAGGGGAAATTATACCCGATAACCGAAATTTATTTCCAATCTTTTCTCCTCTTTTTTTCAAGAAACTGTGCCAAAGTTCGCCGTTCGCCCTGAGGCTCTCGAAGGGTGAACGGACTTATGTCATAAACATTCGACAGGAGGCCGCAAGGGGAAGGGTGAATACATTTTTGAATAATTAAAGGCCGGCTAACTCCTCGTTGAGCAGATCCGAAATGAACATGTGACCGGGAGTGTGGGTGATGCAGAGATCGGGTTTGGCCTTCATCACAACCGCCTGCGGCGTGACCCCGCACGCCCAGAAGACCGGGATCTCATCCTTCTTTAGCGTCACCGGATCTCCGAAGTCAGGTTTTCTCAGATTTCTAATTCCAATCTTTGATGGATCGCCGATGTGGATGGGCGCCCCATGGACCGAGGCGTAACGGGAGGTGATCTGAACAGCCCGGCTCAATTTATCCGGAGGAATGGGTCTCATGGTTACCACCATTGGTCCAAGAAAAAGACCAGCGGGTTTGCAAGGGATGTTAGTGATGAACATCGGGACATTCTTATTCTCTTCGATATGCCGGACCGGAACCTTTGCACGGATCAATGCCTCTTCAAAGGAGAAACTGCATCCCAGAAGGAAGGTCACAAAATCAGGCTTCCAGATATTTTTGATCTCTTTGACAGTGGCTTCCAACTTGCCTTTCCGGTAGATATTGTAACAGGGGATATCCGTCCGGATATCGGCATCCCTGGATAAAAATTCTGTCCGACATTTCCCTGGCTCCAGGACCTCCAGCAAAGGGCAGGGTTTGGGATTCCTCTGACAGAAGAGGAGGAAGTCAAAAGCATATTTCTCCGGAAGGATGACGAGGTTAGCCTGGGCATACCCCATGGCCAGTCCCGCGGTGGGTTTGTCCCACTTTCCCTGTCGGATGAGGGTGCGGATTTCTTTGGGCAACAGTTGGTCGATATCATTCATACCGGGCATAATGTATCAGAAAAATAAGGCTCTTTCAATAGCTTATTCTATATGGTTATTCTATATGGTGCCAGGCAACGGTAATTAAGTAATGGCTACTGGAATGGTTTGGCATGAATATTCTTGAAACAAACGTAAAAAGTTATGATATTTAAAGGCATGGATGAAAATATCTCTGAATCCACCGCTGGGAGGGAAGGATGATGGAAAAGAAGATGAATCGAAGGGAGTTTTTGAAGGTATCAGCCGCCACAGGCGCTTTCCTGTCCATGGCCCCCAACATCTCTTTAGCGGAAGCCCAAAAACCTATTGAGCTTTTGAAGCCTCAAATGGGCAGTGGTAATCCCCTCATGCAGTTATTATGGAAAAGAATCTCTTCAAGGGAATTCAGTCCGGAACCGTTACCCGTAGAAGTCCTCTCTAACATGCTTTGGGCAACCTTTGGAATAAATCGCCCCGATGGAAAGCGAACCGCGCCTACGGCAAGGAATCGGCAGGAAATCGACATCTATGTGGCTACAGCTAAGGGTCTATACCTCTATGATGCCAAAACAAATCTATTGAATCCCATCCTGGCAGAAGACATTCGGGGGATGACGGGGCGTCAGCCCTTTGTGAAGGAGGCTGCTGTTAACCTCATCTATGTAGTAGATTATTCGAAGATGGGTACAACGACCAATGAGGAGAAGGATTTGTATTCGGCAGCCGCCACAGGGTTCATCAGTCAGAATGTCTATCTGTATTGCGCTTCCGAAGGATTAGCGACTGTGGTGCGTGCACTTATAGACAAGTCAGCTTTGGCGGGTGTAATGAAGCTGCGACCAGATCAGAAGATCATTCTGGCACAATCGGTGGGATATCCCAAAAAGACATCATAGGGAATGGAAACAAACAGGGTGGGGTTTTGACTCAACTCAGCCCACCCCTATCATAGGACTCCTTGCCATGAGTTTTCTTAAACTCGCTTTTCGCCAATAGGATCACGGCCATAAGGATAAGAGCGCCTCCAGTGATCCTCATCGGTCCGATCTCTTCCCCGAGAAAGAGAAAAGCAAGAATCACCGTTGTGACCGGTTCAAAGGTCGAGAGGACCGAAGCATTCGTGGGCCCCACTCGCTCAAGGCCTGCGAAAAAGGTGATGATAGCGATCACCGTGGATAAAAGGGCAATGCCCAATACTCCTCCCCAGCCGAGCCAGGTTTGGGGATGGTTGAGGCCCCTCACCGCGACTACCCCGCCAAATACCAGACTGGCGGATATCATCACCACGATGGATGAGGACAGAACTGGCACCTGTCTCAGGATTCTGCTCCCGACAAGGATGTAGGCGGCATAGATGAACGGCGCAATCATAGCCAACAGGATGCCGAGTAGCTGCCCACCGCCTGCAGGCCCGATGGTGAGGACTGTGCCGATTATTGCAAGGAGGAGGGCGAGGAGCTTGAACCCGGTCATTCGCTCTTTAAATAAAAGGACTGAAAGAATGGTTACCATTGCCGGATAAAGATAGAGCAGAATGGCCACCAAACCTGCCGATGCCATGGTCAGCGCCATGAAATAGCAGAACGAGATACTAACGTACCCGATCCCTCCCATCAATATCAGGCCGAGGAGAAACCGTCCCCGGGGGAATGGGATATTCCCAAAGATAACCCATGGAAGCATGACCAGGGAGGCAATTGAAAACCGGAAGAAGAGCACGCTAATCGGGTCTGACCCTGCGCTGTAAGCTGTCTTTGCAAAAATCGCAATGGCCCCGAAGGCGATTGCGGAAATGATAACAAAGAACATTCCCTTCAATTCAGGCTTCCTGTAGGACTTTGAGGGAGAGATCCTCGACGATGTCCTTGACCTTCCCCTTGTAGGCCAGCATATGAGGCGCAGTGAGATGATCGCGAAGCGCTTCCAGACTCTCCCACTTCTCGATGATCGTGACCATATTTTCGTCCAGAACCTGGGGTGGTAAGCCGGAATCAACATCGACCACCGGAAAATATTCGATACAACCCTTTTCTTCCCTGACCTTGGAGACATTGGCCTTAAAGATTTCGAGAAACTCTGATCGCTTGCCCGCCTTCACACGAATCGACGCAATGACATTAATCATCTTTATCCTCCCTTCATGCACAGAGATACCATTGACCTTCGAAGATGTGATCCAAAAATATTAAAGATCACGAAGGAGTCGCATCATGCCGGGTGAACCAATCTCCGCTTCGAAATAAGGATGTCTCTTTTCATCAATGACT
This sequence comes from Deltaproteobacteria bacterium, assembly GCA_018333535.1. GTDB lineage: Bacteria > Desulfobacterota > BSN033 > BSN033 > UBA1163 > RBG-16-49-23. The sequence continues at coordinate 11,921 of JAGXTA010000039.1, forward strand.
TTGAATCCGTGTTTTTCGTAAGCTCTCCGGGCCGGGACATTGCCAATATACATGTTGATCTGGGCAAGACGGAATCCATGTTGTCTGCCTCTTTCGAGGATTTCCTCAAGCAATCTGCCCACAATCCCCTTTCTCCGGAACTCCGGAACAGTGGCGACACTATCAATGATCCAGGCTCCTTCAACCTCCTCCGGAATACAGCAGAGCACTCTCTCTGAGCGTTTCATTGCCCCTTCGCCTCGCCCTGAGAAACCCATCTTTTGAGAGACTTCAACAACGGCCTGCCTGAGTGCCGGATATCCTAAGACCTTCAGATCATATCCTCCGAGTCCAGCCACAGGATGACCATTCACTTCTGCAATTAGAAAACAGGAGTGGTGAAACAGATGAGGTGTTTTGCTTATGGTCAATTGCTGGAGGAAGGTCAGACACTCTTCTTCTGTTCCTCCGAGGATCACTTCCCATATCCCACGCTGAACATGCGCTCGCCCCGATATGAGCATAACCCAGGCAAGAATTGGAGCATCATCAGGTCTCGCCGGCCGAATTTGAATGTTCATTCTCTTCACTGTATCCTGCCCGTTTCTCTTTCAGCTCAGACAAAGATTTTTCGCACTGGGCCGCCTTAATTTTTAAGGCCTTATAAAGGTCGGGATCAAAAAAACAGTAGATCTTTTTGCGGTTGTTTTTATAGAAAATTTATAGCGTTAAACTATCATATCGTCAAGATGCCATAAGGCCTCACCCTTTTTATTTCTCACTGACGGAAGTGCTGTTGCAAGTTCCTTCCTGTGTTCTTGAGGTGTTGAATCCTGCCTTGCCATGCTACAGGAAACAGAAATCAGCCAAAGAGAAGAAATCCTTTAGGCGGAGGGGGGAGCAATCCGGGTTTTTTATAAAAAATGTGGAAGTGCATTAGGAAAAATAGGAAAATATTTTCCTTCTCATGAAGAGGCCTCAATGATTTTGGATAAATTCGAATTAAACTGAGTAAAATTGCATAAAAATTCATTTCTGGCACAAAACTTGTAGTCCCTCAATCTTATGAGGGGTTTTTTAGTTAATAAAAACCTTTGTTTTTATTACTGGCTCAAAAAAAGAATTGGAAAGGTATGGGCTTTTAGGGTGGCAAACAAGATTGAGAAGATTATCCTTGTCTGTGGAAGAGAAAAGATGGATAAGAGAGCATGGTAGCTTATGAATTTACCCCGTTAGAAATAACCCGCTGCGCCAGCGCTTGCCTGCCGCGACGGTGCGCGAGCACGGCGGGCGCGGCGAGTGCCCCACTCGGTTTCGAGTCCCGCTATAGCAGAGATTTTAATGGTGCATATGATTTTACATTTAAAGCCAAAAATTTCAAATACCGAGTAAGGGCATCAGGCAGATTCAAGGCAATGAATCGGCTTAGCCCCGGTTTAGTAAAATAAAATATGGCGAATCACACATGGGCACCTCTTTAGAGAATCAAACATGATCAGCTTGCTATCATTGAATTGTTTAAGATCATAAGGATTCTTAAAGGAACTTATTGATCAATAATACGCCATAATTAATTTGACATATTTGCCTCCATATGCTACCTTTTCTCCTAA
>JAGXTA010000040.1 GCA_018333535.1 Deltaproteobacteria bacterium
ACGCGGTCCTCTATCAGGACAAGGAAAAGAAAGTTCGCGATCGATCTTTTCATCTGGAATGATAGCCGAAATGTTTTTGAGTAATGGTTCCATGGTGCCTCCTGTCGGAGAACATCATAAGTCGAAAATAAGGAATTTGCCAGCTTTGGAAAAAATGAGATTTGTGAAATGTTTTCAATGCCTTAAACTAAAACCCCGATCACCCTCTAATAAGGGATATTACCTTCTTGGAATGAAAGCCTGCGGGACTGTGCCGCCCCATTGCCATGCAATGGAACCATCGCCATTTTGATTGCCACTGAGTATTAAAGTTCTACCATCGACCTCTAAACCAACGTTATTAAGAGTGACCTCGATAGTTCTGGTTGCCTGATCTATTCTGGCATCGCTGATCCTGATACTTGCCAATCCCACCCCTAAACTCGTCCGGATGGCTGCCATATCTGGACAATCGGGCCAGACTGCGGCTCCTGCCTCATCCTGATAGAGACCCACTGCTTTTGCAAGATGACCGAGAGCATTGACCACTTCGGACATTCTTGCCTTGGTTGTGTGCGATCGATACATCGGGATGGCGATGGCGGCAAGGATTCCAATAATTGCCACCACAATCAATAATTCAATAAGTGTAAATCCTTTTTTTCCTCTCATTTAATGTAGAACCTGTCAGTTTTTAAAGACAATCCCAATAGGTAACGATAGGTATTAAAGCATAATTTGTGCCAATTTTTTTCGATGGGGGGGAAACAAGTATTTCATTGATATCATTAATATATTTCAATATTGGCGAGGATGACGATTCACCCGGTAAAACGGACAAAAAGTCAAAAAAAAGACGTTTTTGGGCATTATTGGAATTAAGGGGGCGATATAGAAGAGTCTTGATGCTGGATTAAATATTCTATTCTCTTATGGCAGAGGCTAAAGCCATCTTTCCGAGAAAGAAGGTTAGTCCGATCATTCCAATTCCCAGAACGAATGTGAGAGAGATCATGACTGTAGTCAGTAATTTCATTTTTTACCCTGTCCTTCCAAACCTTTCAAAATCAATAAAAAACCCGTGGATCGAGTTGCGCCACGGGTTTAAGTCCGGTTTTTGCTTTGGCAACCCGGCCATCCCAGGAATTTGCATTAGCAAATTCACTTAAGATTACCCTTAGCTCCTTGCTAAAGGTCAGAAACCAATTTTTGGTTTCTTTTAGGATCCGTGGCTTTCCGTCCTCCGATTACTCGGAGTTTGGCTTTATCGGCATATTTAATTTTTAAGTAATATAGAGCAATTTCAGTGCCAAACGGGTGATAATTAGGCAACTACCTGATTTTAATAAACTTTTTTATAAACCGAATTGGCATGATGAAAAGATAAGAGCCGTTTTTTTGAACTATTTCATTACCTTTTTGACAATATGTAAGGGGTACCCTCCCCGTAAAACCTCAGCATAGAAGAAGGTGTAAAAAAAATGGCGCACTGTGACTCGGCCCACAGAGTTGAGCGCCTTGCCCAAACCTTAGAAGGCGGGGGTGAAGAAACGCCGTTCACGGTTGACAAATTTGTGTTTGCTGGTTAATATCATCTTATACCATAGGGAGGTATAGTATGGAGACCGGCCGACCCAAGAAGGAAGTTTTGCTAAGATTGAGGAGGATCGAAGGCCAGTTGAGAGGCCTTCAGAGAATGGTGGAGGAGGGGGCTGCCTGCCCGGATATCCTAACGCAGGTAGCCGCTGCTACTGCTGCCATCAAAAAGGTGGGGACAGCCATCATCCGGACCTATATGGAGGAGTGCCTCGAAGAGAGCCGAAAAGAACCGATTTTGAAACAGAAAGAGACGCTGAAAGACTTCCAAACCGCCATCTCAAGGTATATCGACTGGGCCTGATCCAATCGCAATCAAAAGGGGAGAGGCAGTCAGGTTCCAAAGTTTTAGAATGCGGGTCTTTCAGATGATAGGTAATGGTCACTTGTATAAAATCGAATGTTCTCATCCAGTTGACACGACCGAGCCCGAACGGCAAAAGGTTACCGCTCTAAACCTTTTCCACCTAACCGCCTCTCCCCCTTTGCAAGGGGACGGTTATTTCATATTTAAACAAAGTTTCCAAAGGGGGGTTAGAGGGGTGAATTTATGAATAGCAAACAGGGTTTAACAAGAAGGAGTTTTCTTAAGAAGGGGGCGATGGTGACGGCCATTGGTGCAGCCTGCACTGCGGGAATGGTTGAGACCGCGTCTGCGAAACCCGGAACCTATGCCACCCTGATCGATCTGACCAAATGTGATGGATGTAAAAACGAAACCGTCCCTAAATGCGTGGAAGCGTGCCGGAAGGAGAATGAGAAGAAATTTCCCGACCCAAAAGAACCGATCAAAGACCTCTGGCCTCAGAAGACCCACGATGACTGGTCGAGAAAGAGGGATGTGATCCATCAGCTTACCCCATATAACTGGACAACGGTGCAGAAAGTCGAGATGGAAGGAGAGGAAATCTTCGTCCCTCGACGGTGTATGCACTGCGACAACCCACCCTGCGCTCATCTCTGTCCCTTCGGCGCCCTGAATAAATACTCGGATGGGTCCGTGGTGATCAATCATGACCTCTGTATGGGAGGAGCCAAATGCAAAGCGGTCTGCCCCTGGCATATTCCTCAGAGACAGAGCGGTGTGGGGATCTATCTCAAACTTCAGCCCATTCCTGCCGGTGGGGGCGTAATGTACAAATGTGACCTCTGCCACGACCGGATCAAAAAGGGGCAAATCCCGGCTTGCGTGGAGGCCTGTGAGAAAAGACTGGGGATGAAGAAACCTCTCTTTTTCGGAAGAAGGGATGCGATCCTGAAAATGGCGCATGAGAGGGCAAAAGAGATCAATGGTTTCATCTACGGAGAAGAAGAAAACGATGGAACAGCTACGATCTATGTGAGTAAAACCCCCTTTGAAAAGATCGATTCGAAATTAAAAGAGGCGAAATCCAATCTTACTATGGGAAAAGTCCTAAACCCGCTTCGTGATGTGAATGAATGGGCCAAGGGTTTTCTCATCGCCCCCCTCATCAGCGCCCTGGGTGCTATCGGTCTTGCCTTCTACGAGAAGAAGCAAAGCGCCCGCCTGCAGAAGCCTTTCGGAGGGCAGGCAAAGGGCATAGCGCAGAGCGAGAGTAAAAAGGAGGAGAAGCAATGAAAGAGAGAATCAGCGAGGATAAAAAAACCATTCTCCGCCATAGCCCGATTGAACTGATAGAACACTGGGTTTTGGCTCTCTCCGGACTCCTTCTGATTTTCTCAGGCTTTGGGGAGCTCCCCATGTATAAAAGGTATATGGTGACTCAGATTCCGGGCCTGGGCTGGGCAGGAGACTTCTTCATCAATCTAAAAATTCATTATCTCGCAGGAATCGTCTTTGTCTCCATTTTGGTCTTTCATGCCATCTTCCATGGATGGCTGGGACATCAAGGGCTTCTTCCCCAAAAAGGAGATTTTAAGGCTTCCCTGATCACCATATTAAGCATGTTTGGGTTTGGAAAAGAGCCGAAATCGGATAAGTACCTTGCCGAACAGCGACTCGCCTACACCTATTTGGGCGGTGTCGGATTAATCCTGGTTCTGACCGGAATAGTAAAAGTCCTTAAGAATTTGCCCGGAGTCTATCTGCCTCCGGTCCTGATCACTTCGATGACATTGACTCATACCTTTGCGACCATCTTCTTTCTTCTGGGCGTCCTGGCCCATCTGGCCGCATTGATCTTTAAGGTCAACCGGCCTCTAACTAAATCGATCTTCACAGGAGAGGTGGATATAGAATATGTGAAAGAGCGACATACGGTTTGGTATGAGGAACTGATGAAAAATAAGGTTAAGGCTAAGGTTGAGGTTGAGGATAAAGAAAAGGTTAAGGCTGAGGCTGAGGTTGAGGAAGAAGAAAGAGGAGAAGAAGTTCGGGTTACCGATCTTGGGACTGAATTGGGAAAGGGGGATGAGATAATGGCTACCGTTTTAAAAGTGAAAGGGATGAGTTGTCAGCATTGCGTGATGTCTGTGACAAAGGCATTAAATCAATTGAACGGAGTTCAGAATGTTCAGGTGGACCTTGGAAAAGGAGAAGTCTGGCTTGATAATACGAAGGCGGTTGCCACGGGCCAGATCGTAAAAGCGATTACAGATGCAGGATATGAAGTAGTCCAGGATTAACTGGACAAGCTCAAATGACAAAGTTCAAATTTCAAACAAATGTCAAAGCTCCAATTTCAAAAATTTCAACTTGTGTGGACTTTACCTTTCGACATTTGAACTTAGGATTTAAATTGGGATTTGGATTTTGAAATTTGACATTAAGGAGAAAACCATGCCTATCTATGAATATCGGTGTCGTAAGTGTGAAAAAATATTTGAGAAGATTCAAAAACTGAACGAGGGAGAAGAGTTGCTGTCGTGTCCCTACTGTGGAGGAAAGAAGCCCGAGAAAGTGCTCTCCGGTTTCTCCTCTTTAAAGGGTTCGGAATCAGCCTCTGCTTGTGGCTCCTCAGGTGGTTCGAAGAGATTTTCCTGAGCCTAAAGCCCACCCGGTAGTTCACCGGATTTAAAATTTTTAGGCATAAAAAAGGAGCGATTCATTGGATCGCCCCTTTCTGATTTTCTGGTGGAGCAGAGCGGGATCGAACCGCCGGCATACTAACTCTTGTTTCCAAATATGATCTTTGAGGTGATCTTTGCTCGGCTTTTAACGTTCAATTTTCTAAAAATATTTCTTATGTGACAGTTAACTGTAAATTTGCTTATAAATAGACAATTTGCGATTTCGCTATTTTTATGTCCTTGCAGGATCAACTCGACAATTTCAACTTCCCTTGACGTAAGGCCATGTTCTTTACCCAAAAAGCTTAGATCGATATTCCTTTTTGAGCAAAGGCTTTCAAAAAGTATAATTGAATAAAGTCCATTCCAAAGATATTCCGGGCATTTGTGTTGATAGACATCTACTTTATATTTACCCGCTTGAATTGGACTAAAAAGATTGTCTTCAACTCTTATCTCCTTATCGGGTTGAAATCCTGCATCCCTTGCGGCTTTGTTGGCACAAATGACTTTAGACTTCGAATCCACAATAATAAAGCCTTTATCCAAATTATCGAAAACCCTATTGTAGAGATTGTTCATCTCGTAAATCTTCGAATAAAGGATCGCTTTATGCACAGCTTTTCTTAGATGAGGGGACACAGCTTTAAATAATTGAATATCTCTTTCACCGTAATCCGATTCCCCCTTCGATCTCCATAGGACAATACTTAAGTAAAAATTTTCGTAAATCTTGTAAAAAACGTTTATACCGAAATGGAGTCTTTCCGGAGCAAGGAAATCCCGAAAGTATTCTGTTTCCCTAAGATCTTTATGGGCGATGGCGTCTGTGATCCGGATAGGTTCACCCAGATCGATGATCTTTCCGATGAAGGGATTTTTCTTGTAATAGTAATTATTAAATGAATTGATGAAATCCTTGCTTAAATTCCTCGTGACTCCGTTGATGACCTTGTTCGAACGGACGTCGTAAAAGTAGGATCCGTAGAAAGAGGAGGGGATGAAATTGACCAGGTAGTCGCCGATCTTATTTCGGAGAGTGTCTATTTCAATGCATGAATTGGCAAGATCAATAATCGCAATGACCCAATCTTTTTCTTTGGAGGAAAGTACCTGCATAACCTATTGATTTTAATACTATAACCGAAATATAACAGATATGGTTCAGCAAGTCAAGAACAATAGACCCTTTTAAAAATAGTTAATTTTAACGATTGATTATTATTCTGTTCTGGAATTAGTATTTCCTAAAATATTAACGATGAGGGAGATCAAATGATAGTGTCGAAAAAGGGCGTAATTAGAACGGATGTGCTTGTAATCGGAGGAGGCCTGGGTGGTTGCATAGCAGCTATCAAAGCCAAAGAGCAAGGGGCAACTGTGGTCCTTATGGAAAAGGCGGCGATATCCAGAAGCGGGAATGCTGCAACGGGACTTCATCGCATCCCTCTGATCGCTCCTGATTTCAACATGTCTGCTGAAGAATTTGCATCGAAGCAGTTCGACTATGGAGAGATCGTTAACGAAGACCTCTCCTATATATTTGCAAAGGAGAGTTATGGAATCATCAAAGACCTAGAAAGTTATGGGATCCGTTGCCGTTTGGATGACGAGTCATTCATGTTCGAGTGGGCGCCGGATATTTTATTTCCTGGGAAAATTGTCATCTATCCGCCTGAGGGGCAAACATTCAAACCCAAACTTGCTCAGGTCGTCCGGGATAGAGGGGTGAGACTCCTTGAGCGCACAATGGCAATAACTCTCCTTACCCGTGAGGGACAAAAGGGTCTCCCTGTAATTGGTGCAATAGGTATTAACACGCGCACCGGTGAATTCGTAGTGGTTCAGTCGAAAGCTACCATTCTCACCACAGGAGGAGGCTATCGTCTTTATCGCCACAGAGATAGCCTATACGCACCGTCTCGGAATATCACGGCAGGATGTCCGGCAAATGTTGGAGAGGGGGTAGCCTTAGCCTATCGGGCCGGAGCAGAGATCCTCAACATGGAACTCTTAAAGCAATCACCCGTATGGAAAGACTACGAACATTGGGGGGTCGGGCCCATCGCCTATCGCCATGGCTCAAAAGTGATTGATTATTCTGGGGCTCCCCTTTATCCAGACATGAACATGAAAACAAAAACTTGGGGATGGCTTTATGCAGAAAATGTGGAGGGAAGAGGGCCCATTCATTATGATTTAACATATCTGTCCGAAGAGGCGATAAAGGACAAGGAGTTAGCCCTCAAGATGGAATGTGAAGCCTATTTTGTCTATATCAAGGCTCGAAATATTGATCTGAGAAAAAAACCTATTGAGTTCGAAAATCATCCACCTTATCTCCACAACTGCCAGGCAGGGGTATCCATCTCCATGGACGGGAGGACGACTTTGGAAGGGCTTTATGCAGCAGGGGACTGCCACGGGGGGGGATGGCGATTCAGCAGCATGGGCGCTTTTGTCTTCGGAGCCTTGAGCGGGAAGAACGGTGCCGAGGTTTCAAAGAAGATACCTCCCCCTGAAATCAATTGGGACCAGGTGAGGGGAGAAAAGGCAAGAATAGAAAGATACACGGGGCCTGCAAAAGGGATCGAGCCCTTTGAATTGGAAGATAAAATCAGGAAGACAATCTCTGATTATGCGGGATTCCTTCGAAACGAAGGGAAGTTAAAGAGAGGATTGGAGCGGTTGGCTTATTTTAAGGAAACATTTTTCCCCAAGATGGTGGCCAGAAACGTCAGAGAGTTGAAACGGGCGATTGAGGTGGATTCTATCCTTCTTCTCGGCGAGATGCACTTAAGGGCAGCTCTGTTCAGGAAAGAGACCCGTATCTGCCCGGTCGCGGTCCACTATCGCATCGATTACCCTGAAACAGATAACATAAACTGGAGAAAGCACACCGTTCTTCGGCAGGGCGATGATGGAACCATGGAGGTTTGCTCACGTCCTTTGAGAAGACTGAAGGACATCTCAACGGAGGATAATAGATGAGCGTCGTGATCCGGTACGAAGAATGCTCAGGATGCAAGACTTGTTACGATATATGTCCTTTAGATGTTTTTGAATATGATGAAAAGGAAGAAAGGGTCATTCCAGCTTACCCGGAGGATTGCTGGTACTGTGGAAGCTGCGTGCTTGATTGTCCAAAAAGCTGCATTGACCTTGAACTTCCCCTATCTTGCCTTTAAGCGTTTGGCCCCATAGGCTTGGTATCTGCCCTAATATCAAGATGGGGCGGTCGGATAAGAGCCGATATCAACCCTTACCAATCATCCTAAGCTTGCCCATCGATTTCGCTCAGGACATTCGAAAAAAACCGTTCGCCCTGAGCCTGTCGAAGGACGGTCGGTGCGCTCAGGACAGGCTTGTCGAAGGGCGATATACATGGTTCGGCAGGCTCACCCTGATTGGTTTCGGTTGCGTCAATACTCAGATTATTAGGACAAGCCGTCTAAGAGTTGCTGCGGAGGTGTGGTATGGGTGCTGGCTACCTTGAGGGAGCAACCCCATATCCGGGAGAGATGATCAGACAATATGTCGCTAAGGGATGGTGGCTTAACCTTACCTATGGCGATCTGCTTGACCGGGCTACTCGCAATTCACCTGAGCGGCTTGCCGTCATTGACGAACGGGGCAGTCTTACTTATGGCCGGTTGAAGGAGAAAGTTGAACGGTTTGCCATCGCCCTCATTGAAATGGGGATCAAAAAGCATGACCGCATCCTGATCCAGTTGCCGACCCAGCTCGAATTCCTTATTGCCTATTATGCGTCACACAAGATCGGAGCTGTGCCGGTGCTTGCGGTTTCCCGTCAGGAACATCGCGAAGTCTCCCGCTTTTTCAGGGTTTTCCAACCGGTCGCTTGGATCGTACCGGCAAGAGAAGGTGGCCGGGATTTTCTTCCCTTGATCGACAAGATCCGTCCCGAGGCAGAAGGGCTCAGATACGTGATCATGCCTGAAGCCGCAAAAGAATTGCCCGGGGATGCTCTCTCCATGGGAAGACTTATCCATGATGTGAAGCTTGATCACTACCCCGAGGACTTCCTGGCTCCGTTTCGCCCGGACCCTGATGATGTGGCCGTCATTTTTCCTACGGGGGGGACGACTGGCCTGCCCAAAGGGGTACCGCGCACGCACAATAGCTTTCTTGCCAATATTCGATACACCAACACGGGCACCTTGCCTGACGAGGTGACCGGCCTGGCCACCCCCATTGGCCACACGTTGGCACACCAGGGGCCCGTTGGCAAGGCCATCCTGTTTGCCATTCCGTTGGTACTGATCGCAATTCCCAAAGCGACACCGATCCTGCAGGCAATCGAGCGGCACAAGATTACGCACATCGTACTGGTCCCCACGCAACTGGAGGATATCCTGAACGACCCTGCCTCGAAGCGTTACAATCTCACCTCGTTACGCAAGGTACAGACAGCCGGGGCAGCGCTTCGACCGGAAACTGCCCAAAGCGCCCTCGAGTTCTTCGGCAGTATCGGAGCGCAGTTTTTGGGGAGCGAGTTCGGTTCGACCGAAGGACCCTGCGCCAAGCATGTCCAGGGTGAATCACCGGAGGTCTTCCGTACTTCTATCGGCAAGCCTATGTGCGCGGGGGATGAGTGGAAGGTGATTGACGACGAAGAACGTGAGTTACCCCCAAACACAGAAGGTGAGCTTTGTGCCAGAGGGCCGTGCATCTTTACCGGTTACTATCAGTCGGATGCAGAGAACAGGGCAATCTTTACGCGTGACGGCTATTACAAAATGGGAGATCTTGGCAAGATTGATGAGCAGGGCCATCTCTTCGTCACCGGCCGCAAGAAGGATATTATTCAGCGGGGCGGCGAAGGGATCATTCCATCTGAGATAGAGAGCCTGCTTCAGCGGCACCCAAGCGTCGAGAAAGCGGCGGTTGTTGGAATGCCCGATGCGAGGCTCGGTGAGCGTGCCTGTGCCTATGTTGTGTTGAAACCCGGAAAGAGCCTGGGCTTCGATGAAATGACTCAATTTTTGAAGGGTCTCGGGGCGGGGTGGCTCCTCTTGCCGGAGAGGCTTGAAGTGGTTAGCAAGCTCCCTGTCACGCTCGTTGGGAAAGTGGATAAGAAGGTACTGCGTCAGGAGATCTCGGCTAAGCTCAAGAAAGAGGGGCAGGGTTAGAGAGGGGAGATGCCCTCGTGCCCTGAAATGAAAGGAGGAGTGGATGGGGATACCTTGTGCCAGGTTCATCGTGGACACGCACGTTCATGCGCAGCGACACGCTGCTAAGTTCAAGGAGAGAGGGGTCAAGCCGGATTTTACAACGCTTTCCAAAGAGATGGGACTGGCGGATACTTATGACAACTCGCCTTGCTTGCCGTACGACATGGAGCGATACGGCGTGGATATGTGCGTTCTGCAGTCTGCCTTCGGGATGACCAACGAGCTAACTTTTTGACGAGATGCGTGGGGCGGGAAATGAGCGGTAGGTCAGAACCCGTGGAACGGGGTGCAAGGACTGGTGCTGCCGGATGACAGCGCCTTGGTTTCAGGTTGGAGAGGTTGGTCAAGACAAGGGGAAGCGGTTGAAGGATAACCGCAAGGCCGTGCAGAAACCCATCAACAAAGGAGGAGAAAAATGAGAGGAAAATCGCTATGGACATTGGTTTCGGTTTTGGTACTTGGAATCGTTCTTGGCACCGCAATGCGGGCAGCTGCTCAGGAGTCGATCAACTTGAGGTTTTCAAGTTTCACACCGCCCATGCACTTCATGAACGCGAAGGTGTTTACGCCCTGGATCGACATGGTGGACAAGAAGACCAACGGTAAAGTGAAGATTAAGCTCTTCCCGGGCGCCGCCCTGGGAAAGCCCCCGGATCAGTATGATATGGCTGTGAAAGGCGTAGCAGACATTACCTGGGGGATCTGCGGTTACACGCCTGGCAGGTTCCCGCTCGCCACGGTGATGGATTTGCCCTTCATGGTGCCCACTGCAGAGATCGGCAGCCGCGTGGCCCAGAAACTTTATGACAATGGGACTGTCGCGTCCGAGTTCAAGGATGTACACCTTCTCATGCTGGCTACGCCGCCACCCATGGATATTCACACGAGCAAGAAGCTTGTCAAGGTTGTAGAAGATATCAAAGGGGTAAAGGTGCGTATCCCCTCCCCGGTGATCGGCAAGCTCATAGAGAAGTGGGGTGCTGTAGGGGTCGGCATGCCCATTACCGAGGCATACCTCTCCCTGGAGCGCGGCGTCGTGGATGGTGTGATCATGGATCCGCTCACTTTCTGGGGATTCAAGATGAACGAGGTGACCAAGCATCACACGAGGCTGGCTGTCTCGACCTCTCTCTTGTTCATGGCCATGAATAAAGGCACATGGGACAAGCTGCCCAAAGACGTGCAAAAGGTGTTTACCGAGCTCTCAGGTGAGTGGCTGAGTGCTGATTTTCACGGGAAGATCGCCACTGAGGAAGTAGCCGCCTCCTGGGCCAGGCTGGAAAAAGAGGAGAAGCATATCGTCTATAGCCCTCCGGCACGAGACCTGGAGAAATGGACCAAGACAGTAGAGCCGCTGCTTGATGAATGGTCAAAGGAGATGGAGTCAAAAGGATTGCCTGGAAAAAAGGTGCTCGAGGAAGCACTCAATCTGAAGAAGCAGTTTGAGAAAAAGTAAGGAAAACGAGTCACAGGCGTGTCATCTCGAGAGCCAGTCTCGGTGAGGGCATGTCTGAACCTTGGAGGGAAACTGGACTATAAGAGCCGTGGGACGAGCATGCGCAGATTTGTGTCGAGACTCTGTGAGATGGTGAATGGCGGCGGCATGTTGCTGCTTCTGGGGATGATGCTCTTGCTTGTGGCGGAGGTGATCCTGGCAAACGTGTTCAACCGGCCTATCGCAGCTTCGTACGAAGTTGTTCAGTTCATGCTCGTGACCATGGTCTTTTTTGGTATCGGATATACGGCCTTGAAGGGCGGCCATGTTGCCGTTGATTTTGTTGTTTCGAGGCTCTCCAAGAGGGCACAGGTGGCCCTCGAGACCGTCACCGCTGCCCTTGGTCTCTTTATCTTTGTTGTCATAGTATGGCAGAGCGTTGAGGGTGCGATCTATCTGCGTGCAAAGGGTGAAACCTCGTATATGCTGGGAATCCCCACGTACCCCTTTTACTGGATCATCGCGTTTGGGTCTGCATTGCTTGCATGGACACTCATACTTCAATTCGTCGATACCTTCCGGACCGCACTCGAGTCGCTCTCCAACCGGTCACTCTTGATCTTTTACGCTATTACCTTGATCACGGTCGGGCTGCTGCTGGCTGTTTCGCTCCATGTGGTCGCATGGAAGATGAGTCCTACCATGGCCGGCATCGTCGGGATCATGCTGCTGCTCGTGCTTCTCGCTGCAGGTATGCCGCTGGGTTTTGCCATGGCCCTGGTCGGTTTTCTCGGGTACAGCTATGTAGTGAACGTGCCTGCAGCGCTTTCGCAGGTGAGCAAGACCACCTTCGCAGTCGGTTCGGACTATCTTTTGAGTGTGCTTCCGCTGTTTATCCTGATGGGGCAGTTTGCGTTTGACTCAGGGATCAGCCAGGACCTGTACGATGTGGCCTATAAGTGGCTGGGTCGGTTGAAGGGAGGGCTTGCCCACGCCACCATAGGTGCGTGTGCTCTGTTTGCCGCCATCAGTGGGTCGAGCGTTGCGACGGCGGCGGCCATGGGAACTGTGTCTCTCCCGGCGATGGTGAAGTATAAGTACCATCATAAACTTGCGCTCGGCAGCATTGGTGCTGGCGGGACGCTAGGAATCCTGATCCCACCCAGCCTGGTATTTGTGCTATACGGCATCATGACGGAACAGTCCATAGGCAAACTATTCATATCGGGTATCCTTCCAGCTATAGTGATGACGCTCCTGTACATGTCTGCAGTGGTGTATATGGTGAGGATAAACCCCGGTTTTGGGCCTCCCGGCCCCAGCACCACATGGTCAGAAAGGTTTTTTTCTATTTATAAGATCTGGGGCATGCTCTTTCTCTTTCTTCTGGTAATGGGAGGCATGTACGTTGGCTGGTTCACGCCTACGCAAGCAGCAGCAATCGGCGCATTCGGGGCCCTGGTCGTGTCACTCGTGAAACGAAGGGTGACACGGAAGGGTTTGTCTTCATGTCTTCTCGAAACTGGAAAGACCACGGCCATGCTCGTGACGATTTTTATTGGAGCTATGATCTTCAACTATTTCATAGCGGTGACGACCCTTCCCATGGAACTGGCTCAGTGGGTGACGACTTCGGGTCTGAGCCGATATGCTGTTCTTGTGCTTGTCCTGCTGCTCTATCTCTTCCTGGGTTGCATCATGGATTCGGCCTCGATGATCATTCTTACGATCCCTATTATCTATCCCCTGATACAGGCTATGCAGTTTGATCCGATCTGGTTCGGGGTCATTATTGTGGTAACCTGTGAGATAGGCAACCTCACACCTCCGGTCGGGCTCAATATCTTTGTGCTCCAAAGCATAGCCCCAAGGGTGCCGGTCGTAGACATCTACAGAGGATTATTCCCGTTTATCGTGATGGCCATCATAGGCATGATCATACTGATAATCTTCCCGCAGATATCACTCTTTCTGCCCAATCTGATGGCTAAATGAGAATGTAGCAAAACCGCCAAGAGCGGAAACGGAGGAGAGTATAAAAAGAGGGTTGATCGTCACACTACCAGGCCTTCTCAATATGGTGCCGTCTCTTGGTTTCGGGCGCCCCGCCAGCGCCCAGGAGGCCATCACGCTCCGGTTTTCCAACTTCGCACCACCGCGCACTTCATGAACGTAAAACTGATCTTCTACAGTTGTAAAAATAATAGTCTGTTATTACGAGTATATAGAGTTACTCGCAAAGGCTTGGCACCACAGATTGCTCTTTGAAAACTTTATAAGGCCTCATAATTCCCGAATCGTAGGAGGGATAGCCACCCCAACCGATTGAAAGACCTTACCACAAGTCCCTTTTCATTCACTTCGAATCACCAAGGATTTGCCTTTTGCCAGGGTTCCTTGTATTTCAGAGCGGCCTGCACCGGAGAAAAGGAGATGTTGGTCTGTAAAACCCATTTCCCATCAAATCGCTTTTCCTCGGCAATCTTCTCCTTTAATGCTTCCACGATCGTCTGCTGATCATGGCTTTCCTTCCGAGCCTCCTTCACATTCAGACATAGGTGATGACCAAATTAAGCGGTGAGTGGTGGAGTGCCGACTTCCACGGGAAGGTCGCAAACCGGGCGGTTTTGGAAGCGTGGGGCAGGCTGGAAAAGGAGAGGGATAGTGTCCTATTCGCTGCCGTAAAAAGAAGTTTGAGAGGTGGTACAGGGTATCTGAGCCGCTGCTGAGCGAGCGGGCGAAGGAGCTGGAAGGAAAGGGGCTTCAGGGCAGCAAGGTGCTTGGTGAGGCGCTTCGTCTCAGAAAGGAGTTCGGCGGCAAATAAGGGAAAAAGGGTGGACCCCTGTTCTGTATGGAGGGGAACCACACTATTCACGGTAACGGGGGACGTTTTATGAGAAAGATGACCTTGGATCAATGGGAAAAAAAATACGTGGCCGGAGAGATCAGGCGGTTCGACCAGAAGTACACGATGTTTGCGAGACCTCAATGGGATGACAAGATCAAAGAGCTGCTGCGCTGGGTGACGGAGCGCTCGCCCAGTAAGCCCAAGGCAGGCTATACCTTGCAGGATCAGGCCCTGCGTATCGCGTCAAGGACCGGCACTCAGATGCACCTCTTTGAAGCCGACCGGCCCAACCCGAGTGCGGTAGCCAGAGATCTGGCCAAGGTGCTGACGCCCGAGCGCATGGCCAGAAACATTATGGTCTCGCAGCCGCCAGCCGACGAAAAGCTGGAGGTCACCGATCCAGTGAAACTCACACACGACATCAAGAACGCCGCTATCTATTTCGGCGCCGACATGGTCGGCATCTGCGAGCTGGACAGACGCTGGGTCTACTCTCACTCCTACGGCCTCGGCGACGGAGAATACAACCCGCAGGAGATGCCGAAGGAATTCCAGTACGCTATCGTGATGGGTTACCACGAAGAGTACGAGATGCTCCGCTACTTTCCCACCTACATCGCTGACGCGGAAACGAGCCTGGGTTACAGCAAGATGGCCATCACCAACGCATACATTGCTAAGTTCATTAAAATGCTCGGCCACAAGGCTATGTCTTGTTCGACCAACGACGTTGCCGTTACCATCCCCATGGCAATGCAGGTAGGCCTCGGCGACATCGGGAGGCACGGCATGCTGATCGCCCCGCGTTACGGGGCCGGGATCAGGCTGAGCAAAGTGTTGACGAGCCTGCTGCTTATACCTGACCAGCCTATTGATTTCGGCGTGACGGAGTTCTGCGCGACTTGCAAGGTCTGCGCGGAGCGGTGCCCGTCGCAGGCCATCTGGCACGGAGAGAGAACCGCGGAGCCGCGCAACGAGTCGAATGCCCCGGGAGGACTCAAGTGGCCCGTGGACGCCGAGAAGTGCATCGGCCAATGGGCCCGTCAGGGCAAGCCCTGTACCATCTGCATCAGCATTTGCCCTTTCACCAAGCCTGATACTTCGTTCCATCGACTGGTGCGCTGGTTCGTGGACAACATGCGCTGGGCGGACTCTTTCTTCGTCAAGATGGACAAGCTCCTCGGCTACGAGAAGCCGAGAGACCCGGCGGACTTCTGGGACAGGTGGGAGCCTCAGCCGAGCAAAGGACCGAGGGTAAAGATCAGAAAACGGTCAGCGGTCAACAGTGAGCTGTGAACAAGGAAACTTGCATAAAAAGGGAGACGCGATGAGCGGTTACCGCAAACGGAACTGGGAACCATTTCCGATGCACAAGATAAAGCGAGTCGATCGGCCGACCACACTCATCAAAGACGGCAAAGTACAAAGAGTGCGGGAGCGGGAGGGCGGCTTCTGCAAAGCCGCTGCCGGCGACTACGTGGTGTTGAGTTCCGGGGACGTAGTTTTCTATTTTGCTATCTTTCCTGGAATGATATAATTCACCTGATAGCTTGCCGGTTCTATTATCCCCCTTCATCTTCCTTTAACCCCCTTATGTTTTCTCCCAAGGGATGGAACACGGGGGAGAGGGTTGGTATTTGGTCGATGGTCAAGTTCGGTGGAATTCGACATGAAGACATGGGATCGACCTGAAAGGGAAGGTGTTAAAGAATCCTGGAGCGGTAAGATCATATCTGTCCAGCCCCGGATACGCCTCACCCGGTCCTTCGATCAGCGGACGCACAGTTATTTGGGTTACACCCTGACGGTTCAGGGTTTGGTTGGTGGGGAAGAACGGACCTTTACGGTTGGGATTGGCAAGGAAGCCCAGGCCAAACATCAGTTCGAAACGGGGGATCTTGTGAGCGGAAGATCAGGGTTTGTCGAAGACACTCGCACTGAAGTCGCAGAATACTACAAGACGAGTGAATTAAAGCTGATGGAAAACAGGTCGGAACCAGCAGGTTCACCTCCGCCCTGGTTGGGTTTGCCGCCCACTTTGGATGTCTATCGGCAGCGGGGGCACCGGAGACTCGATCCCCGCACTTACGCAACCAGATGCGCAGCGTGCATTTGGGGATGCCGGATGCCTGTGGAGATGATTGTTGACCACTGGAATCCAAGACAGAAGCGATATCGAGTGGAGACCTTTTGCTATGGGCCCCTATCGTGTCCTTTATACAAGGCAGGACCGACCCGAAAGGTTCCGGGGAGGCGGGGCATGACATGGGAAGAAGAAGACTGGATTGACCAGGATGCCGTTTCCCATCGAGGAATGGATGAGTAGGAATAATATAAAATGAAGATAGACATAGGATATTGGTGCATTATAATAGATAGAGCATGGTTTTAAGGTATACCTTGCCCTGTAACCAAAAGCATGGAATTTTAATGGGTTCAGAGGCCAATGGTGAAAAAATAGTGAAAAACGGCCAAAAAGACGAAGGGGTCAGGCAAATTCAATTGCCTGACCCCTCGTAATCTTTGGTGGAGCAGAGCGGGATCGAACCGCCGGCCTCCAGAGTGCGATTCTGGCGCTCTCCCATCTGAGCTACTGCCCCGGAAAATGTAACAAAGTTAAATTTTACAATGAACTGATAACAAACAAAAATCTAACGATGAACTAACGGTGATGGAATCGTAAAAAGTCGTCTCACCGGTCCTGCGGCAGGAACCGGTGTCCAGTGTTTTCATAAGCGTCTGAGATTACTGGATTCCGGCTTTCGCCGGAATGACGATCATTAGGAGTTTTCGACTTTTTACGAGACCATCAATATTGCACTTTCAAAGATAAATCCTTTAAATACCGTTTCAGTTTTGGACCGATTTCCGGGTGTTTCAAACCAAAGCAGAGATTGGCCTGAAGATAACCAAATTTGTCTCCCGCATCGTAACGGTCGCCGACAAATTCATATCCATAGATGGAGACCTCTCTGCTCAGCTCTTTCAGGCCATCCGTGAGCTGGATCTCCCCTTTCCGGTCGGGTTTGACCCTTTCCAGTATATCAAAGATGCGGGGAGGAAGGATATACCTTCCGATGATGGCAAGGTTAGAAGGCGCCTTTCCCCTCTCCGGCTTCTCCACCATTTCATCGACGGAGTAAACCCGGTCCATCACCTTTTTGCCCTTGATGATCCCGTAGAGATGTGTCTCCGCTCTTGGGACTTTCTGAATGGCCACGAGTGCGCCATCCATATTCTGATAGACATCCATCATCTGACGGATACAGGGGACTTTGGCATCGATCAGGTCATCACCTAACAGGACGGCAAAGGGTTCATTTCCCACGACCTTTTTTGCACAGAGGATGGCATGTCCCAGGCCCAGAGGCTCTTTTTGCCTTACTGAGACAAGCGTTACCATTCCGGAGATCTCCCGGACGACTTTCAGGAGGTCTCTCCTTCCTTTTTTTATGAGATGGTTCTCCAATTCGATCGAGGTATCGAAATGGTCTTCGATCGAACCTTTCTCCCTGCCGGTAATAAGGATCACCTCTTCGATGCCTGCCGAAGCTACTTCTTCCATAATATATTGGATGGAAGGCTTATCGACAATGGGCAACAGTTCCTTTGGCACGACCTTTGTCGCCGGAAGAAATCGGGTCCCTAAACCAGCGGCCGGAATGACCGCTTTTTTTACTTTCATAGAAGCCTCAGGAGTCTCCGAATCGTGTTTTTCAATTCCGTCAGATCCGCGCACTTGACCACATAGGCATCGGACGCCCAGGTCGTCAGATCCTGCTTGTACTCTCCATAGGCGGAACACATGACAATGGGAACTTGCCTCTCCATTTCCCTGATCCGCTTGAGCGTCTCAATCCCATTTAGCCCCGGCATCTTGATGTCGAGGGTGATGAGGTCCGGCTTGAAGAGAGGAACTTGTTTAAGGGCGTCAAGTCCATCCTTGGCCACCTCTACGACAAACCCATCTTCCTCCAGCTCCTCTTTATAGAGGAGACGGATGCTTTCTTCATCATCGACGACCAGAATCTTCATCATCTCTGTTTCTCCTCTTGCGCCGGAAGAGTTAGAATGAAGGTCGCACCACTTCCGGGATGGTTGTTGACTTCAATCTGACCCTGGTGAGAGGTGACAACCTTATGGATGATGGGCAAACCCAAGCCCAACCGGTTATCTTTTGTTGTGTAAAAGGGGTTGAAGATATGGTGAAGCGCTTCAGGATCGATGCCACCTCCAGTGTCCTCAACCTCCACTCCAACAAATGAGGTCCCATTCTTCATGTGGGGATGGATGCGGATGGAGAGCCTTCCCTCGCCTCTCATCGATTCATAGGCATTGCTAACCAGATTGAAGAATGCCTGTTTCAATTGATAGTAGTCCCCTTTGACTGCGGGGGTCTGCTCTGAAAACACTTTTACGAGTTGAATCCCCCCACTTCTTAACCCTTCTGAAATCATGGAGAGACTCTCCTCCATCACCTCCCGGAGGTCGAGCGTCTTCAAGCATATAGCTTCTTCTTGAGTGTAGGTGAGGACGTGACTCAGGATGTTCTCGACCCTTTCCACTTCCTTTACGATTGTCCGGGTATATCGTTTCTCCGAGGCATCGGCCGGAAGCGTGCGATCGAGGCGACGAGCAAATCCCCCGATGGAGACGAGGGGGTTTCTGATCTCATGGGCAATAGAGGTGGAGAGTTCTCCTAAGGCCGCCATTTTCTCCCGATGAACCAGGAAGGTCTGGGCTTCTTTCAACTCCTGGTGGACCTCTTCTAAATTCCGATAGAGCAGGGTGTTCTCAATGGCCAATCCCGCCTGGCTGGAAAACATGGTGAGATAACGAATATCCTCGTCGGTGATGGGATTCTGATTGAAGAGGTTATCCACCAGGATCACACCGATCACCTTTCCTTTTCCCATGAGGGGAATGGTTGCAAAGGAATAGATCCTGGGATCGCGGCTGAGATGCTCACTCACATAACATCCCACTTCTGAACTGAGGGCACACCCCCTTTCGCACCGGGTTTGAACCCACTCCTCTCCATCCAGGGGAAACCGGATATTGAAGGGCCTTCCCTCAAGAACGGTCCGCGAAAGAATGCACTGCTCATGCTCCAGTGGAACCTTAATCTCCTTCACGATGGAGTTGAGGATGGAATGGTTTTCCGTGGATGACTCGATCTGAGCGATCAGCTCCGAGGGATTTCCTTTCCGTTGAGAAAGGGTCGACCAGATCTTTCCCGCTTCCTCCGCACTATTCGGGCCCACCGCCATCGTCCCCTTCACGACATGATCCTTCTCATCGACGAGAAAGAGCATGGCCCGGTTAAATCCGAGTCCATCGCCGATCGTGATGGCGGTCAGGGTCATATGGACGATCCGCTCAAAATGGACGGTGGCGAGCAATGCCTTGTTCAACTCCCACAGAGTGGAAAGCTGACTCACCCTTCTCTCATGATCCTGTGCCACACGGTGGAGCTGATCATTTCGAATGGCCGCTCCGATCTCCTTTGCGAGTAAAAGAAGGAGATCGACTTCTCCGGAAGAGAATGTCCGGCCCTTTGAGAAACCGACATAAAAGATCCCCTGAAAAGAGGTTTCGTCAGAGAGAGGGATGCAGGCAAAAGCCTTGCAGAGAAGATCCCGCTCCTCCGGGAGAACCCCCTCTTCTCGAAAGAGGTTTTCCTCATCGACCCACAGGGGTTTTCTCGTCTCTGCCACACGGGAGAGAAACCCCTCCTTCGGAATCGCTTCCGGTCGCAGAAGGAGTGAACGATCCGATTGGAAACCATCGGTGATCGACTGGAGGATCCTTTCGAGCTTGGTTTCGATGGGCAGTGAGGAGGCGGAGAGTTCGATCGTCGCTTTCAGAAGATAATAGCCATCAGAATAAGCGGACATCACCTGTTATCTGGCCTCCCTCAAATACTCTGCGGCCTCCTCCGGGGGGGTCGGGTTGATATAGAATCCGGTTCCCCACTCGAATCCGGCCACCTTGGTCAACTTGGGCATGATTTCAATGTGCCAGTGGTAATAGTCACGGTCCTGTTCCGGGTAGGAGGAGGTGTGGATGATGTAGTTATAAGGAGGATCGTCAAGAACCTGTTTTAATTTCCGAAGGGTGCCGGAGAGAATTTCGGCGGCCTGGCCATAGAAGGAACTTTCCATCTGTTCATAACTTGGCTGGTGAATCTTCGGAAGAATCCAGGTCTCAAAGGGGAACCGCGAAGCAAAGGGAGCGATGGAGACGAACCCGCTGTTCTCTGCGATCACCCGCTTTCTCTGTCGGAGTTCCTGCCTGACGATATCGCAGAACACACACCGGTCTTTATAGAGAAAGTAATTTTTTGCCCCTTCGATCTCCTCGCGCACCCTCGTGGGAACAATGGGGAGGGCAATGATCTGGGAATGCGAATGTTCAAGAGAAGCTCCGGCGGCTGAACCATAATTTTTAAAGACGAGGACATGGCGAAGCCGCTCATCCCGCCTCAAATCGACAATTCTATCCCGGTAAGCCCAGAGAACTTTCTCCACCCCTTTCAAGGGGAGGGTGGACAGGGTTTCGGAATGCTGAGGCGTCTCGACCACCACTTCATGGGCTCCGATCCCATTCATCTTATCATAGATTCCTTCGCCCTCCCGGTCCAGCTCTCCTTCGATGCGGAGGGCGGGGAATTTATTCGGGACGACGCGCAACGACCAGCCCGGCGAGTTCGGAGGAGTTCCGTTATCCCTGAAGGCCAGCACCTCCGGAGGGGTCCGGTCTTCATTCCCTTCACAGAGAGGGCAGAACCCGCCGGTGGAAATTCGTTCTTCCGGCGCAAAATCGGAGGGCCTTCTGCTTCGTTCCGTCGCAATGATTACCCATCTTCCGTAGATGGGATCTTTTCTCAATTCAGGCATGATAGGTCTTTAGTGTAGTGCGTCAAAAATCTCTTTACCCCGTTAGAAAGTTGAAAACTTTCTAACGGGGTTTACTTTAGTTGTCATTCCGGGCTTGACCCGGAATCCAGTATTTCTGAGCTGGATTCCCGCTTTCGCGGGAATGACGCCTTCGGAACTATTGCAAAGAGGTGTTAAACGAAACAAATTGTGTTGAGTGAATGGTGTGGCTTAAGAGGGGAATTTTTTCTTCGGCTTTGTTCCCCTGAGCCTTTCTTTCCGCTCCTGTTCCTCTAATTCGGTTTTACATTCGATGCAGAGCGTGGTCACGGGCCTTGCCATCAGCCTCTTCTCAGAGATGGATTTCCCGCACGATTCACAGATGCCAAAGATCCCGTTATCAATCCGGTCCAGGGCCTCTTTCACCTTCAGGATTAATTTTCTCTCCCGGTCCTTAATCCTCAGGAGGAAATTTCGGTCCGACTCCAGAGAGGCCCGGTCCGTCGGGTCAGGAAAATCTCCTTCGCGATCATGACGCATGCCGCTGCAGGTCTTTCCGGCTTCAACCAGCAAATTGTGAAGCTGGCCCTCAAGGAACCCTTTAAAATAGAGAAGTTTTTCCTGATCCATCCCGTTACGCTCCTGTTATCCGATGACATCTCGTCCATCGGGAGAAAGCCTAAACCTTAATCATCTAATTTTAGAATATTTTTTCAAAGAAAAGCAAATCCTAAATTGGATTCGTCAGGAGACAAAATGGCAGCCGACCAGATGTTCCTCTCCATGGTCCAGAAGGAGAGGTTCCTCCATCTGGCACTTCTCTTTTGAATGGGGGCATCTCGGCTGGAAAAGACATCCCTTTTTCAGATCATGGGGACAGAACTCCTCTCTGAGAGGAGCCCCCTGACTTCTTTTTGAAGGGTCCAGTTTGGGGATGGCCTGAAGCAGGATTTGAGTGTAGGGATGGAGAGGCCTGCGGAAGAGATCTTCTCCATTGGCCATTTCCACCATCTTTCCCAGATACATGACGGCAATTCGATCGCTGATATGTTTAACAATCCGAAGGTCATGGGAGATGAAGAGATAGGTTAGGCCCAGTTGATCCCTTAGGTCCATCAGGAGGTTGAGGATCTGAGCCTGAATTGAAACATCCAGCGCAGAGACAGGTTCATCGGCAACGATCAGCTGTGGATTAAGAGAGATGGCCCTTGCAATGCCAATCCTCTGGCGTTGGCCACCGCTGAACTCGTGAGGATAACGGATCGCATCTCCTGGATGGAGTCCAACCTTCTCAAGGATCTCTGAGACCCTATCAGCCTTATCCTTGCCCTGGGCGATGCGATGAACCTCCAGGCCCTCGCCTACGATCTCTCCCACTCTCATCCTCGGATTGAGTGATTCATAGGGGTCCTGAAAGATAAACTGCATATGGGGTCTTAATCTTCTGAGGTCTTCCCTGTTGAGGTCGAGGATATTTCCTTCTTTAAATAAGACCTGGCCGGAGGTCGGCTCAATCAATCTCAGGATGGCTTTGCCCGCTGTTGTCTTGCCGCAGCCGCTCTCTCCCACCAACCCGAGCGTCTCTCCTTTTCGGATGGAGAAGGTGATGCCGTCCACTGCGCGGATCGGCTCCCTGTCCGAAGAGAAGAACCGCTGCCGGTAGAAATACTTTGTTAGATCACGAACCTGAAGGAGGTATTCGTTATGAGCCAATGTTATTTTCCACCTTTAAGTTGAGTGGGTTTATTCGTTGTGCATTACAAGGAAAATTCGAAATACGAATATCGAAATCCGAAACAAATCCAAAATCCGAATAACGAAACCTTTCTGTTTGGAACATTTATATTTTGAATATTCGTGCTTGTTTCGAAATTCGTGCTTCGAATTTAGAATTTCTGCTTTAACAGCATTCTTTCCACCGGATACACCGGCTGAAGTGATTTTTGTTTACCGGATAGAGAGGCGGCTCCTCCTTCTTGCAGTCGTCGATCATCAGATGACATCTCGGATGAAATTTACAGCCGGTGGGCAGGTCCATCGGGTTTGGGACCTGACCGGGGATGGCATTAAGCCTCTTCTTCTTTTCCTCGAGCTGGGGGATCGACTCCAGAAGCCCCCTCGTATAAGGATGCCGCATCTCCCCAAAGATGGCCTCAATGGGTCCGGACTCCACAATCCTTCCCGCATACATGACAGCCACCCGGTCCGCTATCTCTGAAACCACTCCCAGATCATGGGTGATCAACATCACCGCCATTCCCATCTCTCCCTGGATCTCCTTCAGCAGGCGAAGGACCTGTGCCTGGATCGTTACATCGAGCGCTGTTGTGGGTTCATCCGCTATGAGGAGTTTGGGCTGGCAGGAGAGAGCCATCGCAATCATCGCTCTCTGTCTCATCCCTCCGCTCAGCTGATGAGGATAGGAATCGATCCTTACCTCAGGAGAGGGAATCTTCACCCGGTCCAGCATCTCGATGGCCCTCCTTCTCGCCTCTTTTTTATCAAGATTCTGGTGAAGCTGGAGGGCCTCCATAATCTGATTCCCGATCGTAAATACAGGATTGAGCGAGGTCATGGGTTCCTGGAAGATCATGGAGATATCGTTCCCCCTCACCCTTTCCATCTCCCTCTCCTCCAGCCCGAGAAGATCTCTTCCTTCAAAAAGAAGCTCTCCGCTCATAATCTTTCCAGGAGGAATGGGGATCAGCCTCAGAAGGGAGAGGCCTGTCACACTCTTCCCGCATCCGGATTCACCCACGAGGCTGAGGATCTCGCCCGGGTGAATCTCAAAATTCACATCTTCGACCGCCCTCACCACTCCATCCTCCGTGAAGAACTGAGTGGTTAGAGAGCGAACTTCTAAAAGAGGGGTTTTCATAACAAACTCAATGCAAAATGAAAAATTAACATTGCAAAATGTAAAGTGGCCTTATCTTAATTTTAACTTTTGCAATTTACAATTTGCATTTTTCAATGTTCTGTTGTCAATATTACTTGTTCATTGTTCATCGTCCATCGTCTATTGTCTATCTCCTCCCTCTCAGCCTTGGATCAAGGGCATCCCTTAAGCCTTCCCCCAACAAATTAAAAGAGAGAACCGTCATCAGAATGGCCAGCCCCGGGAAGACGGTCAGCCACCAGGCATCGAAGATATAGGTCCGGCCTTCTGTGAGAATGTTTCCCCAGCTCGGAGCGGGTGGCTGAACCCCGAATCCCAGGAAGCTGAGCCCTGCTTCCACCAGTACGGCCGTAGCCACATCGAGCGTCGCTGTCACAAAGACCGGTGCCAGGCTATTAGGCAAGATGTGTCTGAGGATGATCCTTCTATCCTTCATGCCGAGCGCACGTGCCGCCTGAACAAAATCCCTCTCTCTCAGGGAGAGGAACTCTGCGCGGACAAACCGGGAGGTTCCCATCCAGGAGGTGATGCCAATCACCACCATCACATTCAACATGCTGGGGCCGAGAAGAGCCACCACTGTGAGGATGAGGAAAAAAGAAGGGAAACAGAGCATGATGTCCACAAACCGCATCAGGACCGCATCCGCCCATCTCCCATAATAGCCTGCGATAGCTCCGACAAAAACACCAATGACGAGGGAAATCGCCACGGCAACAAGACCGACAGATAGGGAGATTCTTGATCCATAAAGCATCCGGCTGAAAACATCCCTGCCAAGTTGATCCGTTCCGAGAAGATGTTCCGAAGAGGGGGATTTCAATTTTTTGGAGACATTGGTTTTCCCCGGGTCATAGGGAGCGATCAGGGAAGCCGTGCCTGCAATAAAGAAAACGACAAGGATGATCGCCAGGCCCGCGACCGCCAGCCGGTTCTGCTTGAAGTAATGCCAGAAAGATTTCGTCTGAAATTCCATACGCTAATTTAAAAATCCGAAATTCGAATATCGGGCGAAGCGTCCTCTTAGGACCAATCCGAAACCGGGTCTATTGGTTATCAGGACGCCAGATTATCAGGTCGTGGATATCAAGAGATCAGGGTATCAGGTTTAGAAACTCTTATCTTCTTTATTCCCTGATATCCTGATACTCCGGTATCCTCCATCCTGATATCCTGATACCCTGATGTCCTATTCTGCATTTCACTGATACCTTATTCTCGGATCGGCGACCCCATAAAGAAGGTCGGCAATAAAATTTCCGAGAAGAACAAGCACGGCCGTGATGGTATTGATCGTCATCACGACCGGGTAGTCTCTTGCAAGGACGGCCTGGTAGGCGAGCCTTCCGATTCCCGGCCAGGCAAAAACACTCTCCATGATGATGGATCCCCCGATTAAACCTGGAATGAGAAATCCAAAGAGGGTGACGATGGGAAGAAGGGCATTCCGGAGCCCGTGTTTATAATAAACCGTTTCTTCCGGAACCCCTTTTGCTTTTGCCGTCCGGATATAGTCCTGTCGGATCACCTCCAGCATGCTCGAACGGGTGTATCGGGAAAGGCCGGCCAACCCGTGAATCGCCATGATCATGGCCGGCAATAAAAGATGCCAGATCCTATCCATGACGATCTCTCCCGCACCAAACCCTTCCGTTACAAAAGAGCGCATCCCGAGAACGGGGTAACCAAAAAGCTCCACGGTTCCGAGGATGATGAGGTAGGCGAGCCAGAATCCGGGGATGGAGAGACCGAGAAAAACACCAAACGTCGTAAGGCGGTCCATCATGGAGTACTGTTTTCTCGCCGAAAAGACGCCGAGCGGGATGGCCAGCGAAAAGATGATGGTCATGGCAACCAGGTTCAGCAGTAGGGTATTCCCAATCCTCTCCCAGATCTTTTCCAGAACCGGCCTTCCGTCCTTGAAAGAATAGAGCCTGCCGGTGAAAAGTTTTTTGATCCATAGAAAATATTGCTGATAGACCGGTTTGTCCAAGTCGTAATTCTTCATCATCTGTTCGATGATTTTAGGCGAGATTTTGGGGTCCATCGTTAAAGAGATCGGGCCCCCGGGCGCTGTCGTAATGATCAACCAGGAGATGATGCTGATCCCGATCAATGTGATGAACATCTGGAGAATACGCCGTAGAAGGAAAGAGGTCATCCCCTATTTCTCCATCACCGTTTTTGTTGGGACATACCAGCGGGTGAGATCGTACATAAGGCCTGCCTTTTCTATTTTAATCGGCTGGTAGATCTTCTGGCCGGAGGGGCCGTCCTCCACCAATACGAATTTATTCTGAAGCGCCGACATCCCGATCGGAGAAAAGAGAAAAGTGTAGGGCTGATCTTCGGCCATCCGTTCGTGGATTCGCCAGTAGATCTGCTTTCTTTTCTCGACATCGTACTCCTTTCTCCCTTCTTCCAAGAGCCGGTCCACTTCGGGATTTTTGTAGGAGACGAAATTGAACCCTTTTTCGATCTGACTGGAATGCCAGATCTGGTAGTCATCGGGATCCGGAGAGAGGCCCCATCCCAGGATGCAGGCATCGAAGTGCTTTGCATTGATGAAATTTTTTAGAAAGACACTCCACTCATAAACCTCAAACGTGACATCCACCCCGAGCTCGCGAAGCTGCCGCTGAACCAGGACCCCGACATCCCGTCGAACATCGTTACCGCTGTTGGTGATGAGCTTGAAGCGAAAAGGCTTTCCGTCTTTATCCAGAATGCCATCTCCGTCACCGTCCTTCCATCCGGCCTCTGCCATAAGAGCCCGGGCCTTCTGCGGATCGTAGGGGAAGGGCTTTACATTTGGATTGTAATACCAGAGATGGCTTGGGAAAGGCCCGCTGATGACTTTTCCAAATCCATAAAGAACGTATTGAACGATCTCTTCCCGGTTGACGGCATGGGTGAAGGCCTGCCGGACCCGTCTGTCCTGAAAAAGAGGGTTTTTGAGATTATAGCCAATATAGGTGTAACCCAATGCCGGCTGGGAATAGATCTTCAGAAAATCAATCTCGCTCATCCGGCGGAATTGATGGGGGGAGACGCCATAGGAATCGACGCCCTTGGTCAGCAGTTCCATCTCGCTGAGAGAGACTTCCGGAATGATCCGGTAGATGATCCGGTCCAGATGAGGCTTTCCGTGGAAATAGGTCGGGTTGGCTTCCACGACGATCTTCTCATCCGTCACCCACTCCACAAAACGAAAAGGTCCGGTTCCCACGGGTCTCCGGTTAAAGGGGGTGGTGTTAATGTCCTCCTTTTCTAGGAGGTGTTTCGGGATGATCCCCATACCCCAGGTCCCTAATCCGGGAGAAAACGGCTGTCTGTAAGTCACCCGGAAGGTGTAAGGATCCAATACCTCTGCCTTTTCAACAAGCTCGTAGTCGCTTCGGCGGACCGTATTGGTCTTTTCATCCATGATCTTATCGTATGTGAACTTCACGTCATGAGCGGTGAACTCCTTCCCGTCATGCCAGAGAACGCCTTTTCTCAAGAAGAAAGTGATTTCGGGCTTCTCCCCTGCTTTGATCTTCCAGGACTCCGCTAATTCCCCGACAAAATCCTGTAGATCTCTGTCATACTTGATCAAACCATTAAAGACAAAGGAATTGATATCACTGGAGGCTGAATCCTGGGCCAGGATCGGGTTGAGGAAAGAGGCATCGCCGATGGAGCTCATGATCAGTTGATTCACCTTCTGGGGAGGCCGTTGACTGACAAAGAGAAGATTGACTCCAAGAATAATGAGAAAGAGAATAGGGGGGATAAAAAGCAAGGTTTTGATCTTCATCAATTTGGCAGAAAAAAGTTTGTCATTCCTGTGTAAACAGGAATCCAGATTTTTTCTTGTTTTTTATCTTACCACTTTCAACATCGAACTTAAAGGCTTTTCACGATTCAATCCGAACTCCGCAATCCGCATTCCGAGATCCATTCAGCGGTTGGTTAAGAGCACATTGAACCCTAATTGAGAAAGCCTCTCTGCCAGGGGCAGGGCCGCCTCTCTCGTTTCGAACGGCCCAATTCTTACCCGATGGTATTTCTGTGTCTGGGTTTCGACTGTGGCAACATGAACATTCTCAAAGCTCTTCTTTAACTGCTCGGCCAGATCCCTGGCTCTCGCCTCATCACTGAAAGAGCCAACCTGGAGATTAAATCGCTCTACCCGTTCAATAAGCAGTGAGCCTACCCACTCTACCTTTACATTGGCTGTCCCTTTCCCCCACATTCCGAGGATCCGGGCGGCTGCATAAGAGACATCAATGATCCTCTCCTTTACAAAAGGCCCCCGGTCGTTCACCTTCAACTCCACAGACCTCCCATTTTCAAGGTTGGTCACCATCACCATAGTGCCCAGAGGAAGGGAGTTATGGGCGCAGGTGAGTTGAAACATATCGTAGACCTCGCCGCTCGAAGTCGGCCTTCCGTGAAACTCCCCCCCATACCAGGAGGCGACTCCATACTGGACTTCACGTGTTTCCCGTTTCTCAATCTTTGTTTCAGGAGGGAGTTTTGTTTCCCTCTTGATTTCCGGTCTTTCAGGAGGAGGCATGCTTCGATCAATCATGACGCGCTGCCTCGGCCCGCACGCCGTGAAGAGAAAAAAGAGGATTATCAAAAGGACTCTCCACATTTTACTGATACTCCTCAACAGGTTTCTATAAAAATAAGTGAGTTGGTTAATTTACAAAAACGTTGTCATTATACAGAAAACATCTATTGATTTCAATGAGTTTTCAACAAAAATCCATTGACACCCCTTCTTTTTGAATATAAAATCCTTTCATCCGTTGATTTAAGGATAAAAAAATCGCCGGAGGATAAGGAGAATAAATGGACTACGACACAAACAAAATAGATGAATACACCTTGGCACTACTTTATCTGGTGACACACCAGAGGGAAGAAGGATTGGGAGCCAGGGCATGGAAAGGGTTTGATTGGGACACCATGAATAGGCTTCACGATAAAGGATACATTTCCAATCCGGTAGGCAAGGCAAAATCCGTTGTATTAAGCGAAGAAGGCTTTTTAGAGTCCAAGAGACTCTTCGATAAACACTTCACCAAAAAATGATTTAAGGAAAATCGAATCGGTGCCAGACATCACTAATTCAAAAATCGATTAGCAAGCCTGGATTCCCATGGAGGATGAGAGACCTAACGGATTCTCGATCCAACATGGTTAAACGGCCTCTTTTGACAACCCATATGTTAAATTAATACAAAACTTATAAACATATTGCCACATAGTTATATAAAAAACGGTTCTATTATGATACACAGAAGAGATTACACGATAACCATTTTATAGCCTTTTTTGTTGCTTATTTAACTTAATCGACGGCCACGTATCATTTTTTGCTTGACATTTCTATATAATATGATATAGTGGCAATAT
>JAGXTA010000041.1 GCA_018333535.1 Deltaproteobacteria bacterium
GCTTTATGATGCGACAACGGCTTGGACCTCCTGTGGATCAATGGGATGCCCCACATGTATCCAAAGATTTCTTCAGGGGATTAGAGGGTGATATCCGTGTGCAGCGTGATTCGATTGTCATAACCTATTATAATGCCCCTAATCCCGATCTCATGAAAAAGCACTATGAAAATATGCCTGAAAAACTTTCTTCAGAGGGGATCAATCCAACGATCCCCTGGCTTTATGATTTTAAACTTGATTTCCGGTTTAAGTAGGGACTATGTAAAATAAATTGCACCATTAAAATCTCTGCGAAAGCAGGAATCCAGAAGTTTTTGACATTACTGGACTCCCGCCTTCGCGGGAGTGACAAATTGGGAATTATTAGAGGTTCCCATAAGATGTAAGGGAGGAAAAAATGAAGTTCAAACTGACGGAGGAATTATGGAAAGAAGGAAATATGTACGTATCTTACTGTCCGGAATTCGATATAGCGTCCTGTGGAGAAACGGTGGATCAGGCAAAAAAGAACCTGAAGGAGGTCATTTTAATTAACTTAGAAGAAGCTCAAAAGATTGGCACCCTGGATAAGCTTTTGCAAGAGGCTGGTTTCGATAAAACGCAAGGCATCCTTGCCTTACGGAAAGAGCTTGTCGGTTTTACACCCATTGAAGTGGCCCTATGACATCTGGGATCAAGCCCACCCCATATCAAGTCCAGGTAAAAATATTTGAAGCCGCCGGGTGCACTTATGTGCGAACTCAAGGAGATCATCTTGTTTATCATTATCCTGGAGCAAAGTGACCTGTTGTGATCCCTAAATATAAAGAAGTGCCAGTATTTATTATCAAGAACAATATGAAAGTTATTGGTATGTCGGTAGAAAAATATCTCTCACTCCTTGAAAAGTTTTAAGTATTTTTGTCGCATTAAAATAATACCCCATTGCTCCCTCTGTGCCAGGCTCCACCCTTGGGAGGCTTCCCCCCGGAGAGAGGCCCCATGGGCTGGCGGCTGCAATCCTGCCTATAACAGATCCCTTACCAGAATGACCCCCAATATTGCGCCTTAGAGCAAATTGAAAAGACAACTCCACATAAAGATCCAGCTATAAGAGCTCGTTTTATTGATTCCCTGCACAAAGCCGGTTTGAAATGAAGTAAATTGAATACAAAAAAATCCATGTCAGGAAGCAATTGATGTAGTTGACAAATATAGATACAAAAATGTATATTTATATGTGAACAAAAAAGGGGGCACTTTCATGTCAGCTAAGACGGTGAGAATTAGAAAGGAGACTCAAGATATCCTCCGGGAACTTGCAAACAATGAAGGCAAACCGATGCAGACGATCCTTGATCTTGCCATAGAAGGATACCGGAGGCAGCGTTTCCTTCGGGAGGCGAATGCAGCTTATGCCTCTCTGAGGAGCAACCCCAAGGCATGGAAGGCGGAACTTGACGAGCGCAGGGAATGGGATACAACGATGGCCGACGGCCAAGAGGATAAATAGACATGGCTGAACCCGTTCGAGGAGAAGTTTGGCTTATAGATCTAAATCCCGTCCGTGGCCATGAACAGGCAGGAAAAAGGCCAGGACTTATTGTCTCCGTGGATCTTTTTAATCAGGGTCCTGCCGGGCTTGTCGTCATTCTTCCCATTACGACTAAAGCCAAAGGGATTCCTTTTCATGTTGAAATCAAGATTTCAGAAGGCGGTTTAACGCAAAAAAGCTTCATTAAATGTGAAGATGTAAGGTCCATCGCCAAAGAGCGTCTTTTCAAAAGAGTGGGCCATGTGTCTGATGAGACAATGAAGGCAGTAGAAGACCGCCTCCGCATCCTCCTTAATTTGTAACAAGCGATTTTTTCCAGGGATGCTTCCCATATTTTTCGCAACCTACCAGGTTCCTTAAAAATAGGGAAGTGTCCCTCATTGAGTCGCCTATTTCCCTAATTCAAAAGTTCCTGTATATCTTGAGCAACTCTGGGCTGTTCCGGGTGCTACCGGCCTACTGCGTGCAGTAGTGGTGCCTTTTCCTCCTCATTTGATTCCCTTCCATTTGCCAGTGCCGTAAAGAAAAGTCATCGTTTTCTCAGGTTCCACAACGGAAAGTTCCCCCACGATGACATCCCCGTCAGGATCGATGAACTTGAAGTAATTGTCTCCCACTCTCTTGCCGCCTGCTACTTTATTGATTCCGACGACATGAAAGGCGCAATTGTTGAAAGCTTTGTTCTCATGATGGCTAAAGACGATTCCCTTTGCTTCGAGACCAAACACCATGAATTCTTTGATATCCGATACCATGGTGATTGTTATAGATGCACACTCCGTAATGTCAAAGGGTGTCTCCGCTTGAGCAAACTGCACAAATATGAATAGACTCAGAAATAAGGGAATGATTGGTATGAATCTTTTACCGGAATGCATAAAATACCTCCTTTTTTTGTTTTCCTGATGGTTTCCTTTGCAGCAACTGGTTAGGTTCCATCGCCGGCCATGCTTAGCTGCGCATTCCCTTCTGCCAGATGGCCTAAAACTCAGGGACGCCGTCCTCTACCTTGAGGATTGTCATAAAAGGGCGACCTTGGCGCAATCTGACATACTCCTCTCGGTTTTTCTTGTTACGTTGGAACTTGTAGCAATCTGTGCCTTTCTCGTCGGAGACACACACCTGGTCGTTGCCCTTGACCTCCCAAGTGCAAGGAGTACGCAGCTCTGCAGAGATTAAAATCCCTTTGCCGTCGGCACGGAAGTGTTCGACGACAGGAACTCCCAAATAGGTGCTCCTGAACGTTTTGTTTGAGTAAAGGGCGCGAAGTTCCTTCGGGTTCTTGATATCCACCCAGTCCTGTGACGCGACTGGCCCAGACAGCATGAAGAACAATACACCTGTCATAAACGCAATGTTTCTCGATGTCATGGCTTCACCTCCCCAAGATTCGTTTTCGGATAATCAGTAAAAGTTTTTGACAACAATAACGCCCATTACCTTCCCTCCGTGATCATTTCCTGAATGGCGATTGAAGACGGTTGCAAATAAAAATTGGCTTGATTTTATATTATGTGTATAATACTTATGGTTTAAACCGTGAGACTTTTTTGTAGCTCTACATAACCCTTTTAAATTATTCCTCTATTTAAAAAACCGGTTGAGGAAAAAAATGGACGATAAAACCAAATAAGCCATAAAAATCGACCTCAATCAGTTCAAACTCCATATTCATCTCAGACACAAAACCGAATTGACCCTCCATTTCGACTCGCCCTCGCGGATGTTTTACCTTGCGGTTATAGCCCTTGTCGTTAACGAAATGAAAAGGCTGGGGAAAATCACATCCATCCCTATGGGAGATCACTCCGCCCTGATTGCCTTGCTTAATGAAACCATCGGAGGTTCGGCCGGGTCATCGGATAAGGAACGTCTGATTCCGAGGATTTACAGGAAATGGAAAGATGCTTTGCCTGACCTTGAGAACGGACCTCTTTTCAAGGTCATCGGAAGAAAGAAAGAATTAGAGGATGGGATTGGTAAGACGTATCACTTTACGGAGACTGAAAAAGATAGTTGGGCCAATCTTTTTGAGTACAGGGGGAGTGAGGAGAATATCAGGCTCAGGTTTTCGATCGATAAACTCGGGGCCGGTTTAGATGATGTTATCATCATCTATGAAGGATACCAGAACGCCGAGGCCTGGGAAAGGTTTATTTCGAGCCTCAGGCAGAAGGATGAAGAGAAACCAGAGACTGTCGAGCTTATCCCTAAAGAATCTGGAGCTCCGGTGGCATCACCCAGGAAAGAAAAGATTACAATACTAAAGCAATGGCAGTGGGTGGCCTTCACCGTCGTAATCATCGTAGCAGGTTTGACGATCTGGAAAAGCTATTTTTTCACTCCTCCGGGCAGGGTTGCATCAGTAGAAAAAATGGCCTTTCCTCTTCCTGATAAGCCCTCCATTGCTGTGCTCCCGTTTGTGAATATGACCGATGATCCCCGCCAGGAAATCTTCTGTGATGGCTTGAGCGAGGAGATTATTACGACCCTTTCAAAGATTCCAAAGCTGTTTGTGATTGCCCGAAATTCCACGTTTACTTACAAGGGGAAACCCTTCAAGGTACAGCAGGTCGCAGAGGAGTTAGGGGTGCAGTTTGTCCTGGAGGGGAGTGTCCGAAAG
>JAGXTA010000042.1 GCA_018333535.1 Deltaproteobacteria bacterium
CTGAATAAGTATTGGGAGACATGAAGCACCTCAAAGTTCGTCTTAAATTCGGAATATTCGTTTTTAAAGGTGTGAAAGCAATGCGGGGAAGAAGCAAGGATTTTCTTCACCCCGCTATCAATAAAGGTTTTGATGTTTTCTCTGGCAAGGCGTTTGAACAGATCCTCATTGCCCGCCTTGCGAACGCTCTCCCCGCAGCACATCTCCCTGGCCCCCAGGATCCCAAAATCCACCCCTGCCTGATTGAGGATACTGGCCGTGGCTTGAGACACCTTTTTTAGTCTCGGGTCATAGCTGGGATAGCAGCAGGGGAAGTATAAGGTCTCTGTCCCTTCGGTGAACTCCTTGACAGACAACTCTTTAGCCCAATCTGCCCGGACCTCCGGTTCCTGTCCCCAGGGATTACCCACACTGGCAAGGCTTGTCATGATGCCCCTGAGGTTGGGGATGCTCGCAGGAACGACACCGTCCGGCACCAACAACCTGCGCATGGCCCTCATTACGTCGATGATTTCTACGCCTCTGGGGCACCGCTCCACACATTGACGACAGGTGACACACAGCCATAGGTCTTCGGATTCGAAAGGAACCACCCCGAATTTTGCCTGATTGATCATCCGGCGAACAAAAAACTTTCTGACACGATTCCAGGGACACACCGTATCGCATTTTCCGCATTGATAGCAAAATTTATCGGCGTCTCCACCTGCCTCTTTGATGCCATCGATGACCACTTTGAAGGGGGATAGGGGGACTGTCTCCACGTTTTTTTTTAATCCTTCTCTATTGTGATTAACCCCACCTCTCCTCCCCTTAAATGAAGTCGATTAGACCCGACCACGGGGGGAGGAAGGGAGGGGTTATTTCGGTGTAATCGTTTCATAATCGCTGTAATCAGAGAGCAATCGCTCTCAGTCTTTTGATACCCGGGCGATCGTATCCATCACTTTCTTCAGTCCGTATTTCTTGATCAATGATTTTAAACCGATCTCCATCTCCTCGCGCTTCTGCGGTTCTGTCTCTACTGCCTCTTCCCTTTCTTCGTACGTCAAGGCACCAAACGTGCATGCATCCACACACATGGGCTTTTCCAGGGGCGGCACGTCCTCACACATATCGCATTTGAGGGGAAAGCCGGAATCGGGGTCTTTGAAGGCATCCCTGGACGGGCAGGAGGCCGGGCAGAAGGTGCATTCGTCGTACTCCTTGCCGTCGATCACGTAACGGTTTCTGCCGTTACATTCCGCCTGGGCATAGTCACCGGCCCGTATCGGCACAAAGATATCGCGCACTTCGTCCATGACGACCATGATCCGGGAACGTGCGGAATTAACCGAGCTAAATTTCGGTACGGCGTGGAACGCGGAACACGCTATCTCGCACGCCCTGCAGCCCGCGCATTTCTTGGTATCCACCTTTATCTCTTTGACGATTCTTGTTTTCTTCCCATTGCTGTCCACGGTGACGCCCCTTCCTTTATTCGCAATGTTTCAGAAAGTGAGAAAAAATCCCCATTATAGAATCAACATTGTCCCGGCCCTCAGGGTTGGGGGGATTGTCAAAGTTTTAGAGCGGAACCACTGATATAAAACTACATTGCCCAACCCAGGATGATACCGCAATTTTTACCTAAACCGTCGATTACCCACACCATCCAACAACCCGCCTTCTAAAACTTGGACAAGACGCCCAGCCCTGAGGGCCGAGGCACTGTTTTTCAATTTTTTCACACCTTCTCACTCTCCAGTGGATATCGGAACTTCCCCGCGCTTCAGTGAGGCATTACCTTTATTCCTTCCCCTTCTTGGCCCTGGCATCGTTGAGCGCGGTCACTTCATTCCCGTTCAAAACACCTCTCTTGATGAGGTCATCCGCCACATAGCCCAAGCTCAATTTCTCCAGGGTCTCTTTGGTGGGAATCCCATCAAAGGTCCAGCCTTTAAAGTCATAATATTTGCTCAGCAGCTGCTGTTCATACTCCTCGCTCCTGACCGCCCAGTGATCTTCCGGCGGCCTCTCCATGAACCTTCTCAGGCCCAATCTCGCATTGAGGGCCCTGACCAGATTCCGGTTCCTCTGGAAGCATTCCCACAGCCTGTCTTTGTCAAAATCCATTCCGGATGCGAGGGTGATGACCTGCGGCATATTCCATACGTGATATCCTGTGGTGCCGCCAAACTGGCCCCTGAATGAGGACACGAATCCGCAAAACCCCAGGGAGTCATCCAGGTAGTGCATGCACTCATTCCAATCGACGATAGCGACCATGGCGTCGTCGGGCAATTGATCGCGTTTTTCCCACTGCCGGAACCATTCTGCGAACTTCTTATCCGGGACCGCGACCCACTTTCTGATGAACTCTTCCTTCAGCTCCGGATCAGTGATCGGGTCTTGCGGGAAGGAGCCTTCGATCTGCGTGATCGCCATATCCTCACCGGTGGCGATCATCAGGAAATAGGCCGGATTGAGTTTGCCGAGCTTGATGGGCAGCTGTTCGAATTTCTTGACCGTGTTGTGATCGAATTTCTCGGCGCCCTTGCCGATCCGCGCCGCTGCCCGGGAGACGCCATCCGCCAGGATATCTCCAATGTCCTCCCTAAAGGCCATTTTATGAATGAGATGGTAGAATCTTCCCCTCACGTCGGAGGGCATCCCCGGAAAGTCTTTTTCCGTCAGAATCCCGGCCTCCAGAAGCTCAAGGGCGAAGGCGATGGTCTGGGGGGTGGAGTAGGAGTCAAGCCCTAAGTCCTGAGCAATAGGGAGTATCTCGTAGGTGAAGTCCAATTCCTGGAAGGCAGCCATGTGATAGGTGTCTTTTCCATAGCACTTGTAGGAAAACCTTCTGCGGTTCGGCCACTGAATGACGTTATGGCATGCCTTCGGGCAGTTCCAGCAGCCTGTCTGGCGGCTCATGTGGTCGTACTTCAGGTTCCGCCATCTCTCTTCGAGAGGCGCGCTCCAGAAGGTCTTTCGGCGCACACGGGCATTTCCCCAGGAGAAATTGTTGTGATGGAAGCTGTCATCTTCATCAACGGCCATCCAATCCCCGACATTCGGGTTCGCATCAAGTTCCTTCCTCAGGCGTGAGCACATCTCCCAGAGTTCTGCGGGGTGGGCGAGATTCACGTCTTTTGTTCCACGGACGGCGATCGCCTTTACGTTTTTATCTCCCATGACCGGCCCGACCGTTCGAGCGGCGCTCGAGTTACCGCAATCAATCGAAGCCAGATAAGCCCTGTGCTCGCCGGCCGGACCGATGGCAGCCACCCAGGCCCTGTTGTCCTTCAACTCTTCCTTGATCAACCGGGCCGTGTCATACATGCCTTTTCCCCGGAGATGCCTTGCGTCGCGTATCTCCACCTTGTCATTGTGTATCGCTATGTAGACCAGGTCGGCCGCCTTGCCCCGAAGGACGATCCTGTCCCATCCGGCCAATTTCAGCTCCGGCCCGAACATTCCGCCCATCAGAGAATGGCCCATCAATCCGTTCACCGGGGCAATCGTATTTACCGCGATGCGGTTTGCGCCGGGAACGGGTGTGCCGTTCAGAAGACCGTTGCCGAATAGGAGCAGGTTATCAGGAGAAAACGGATCGGTTCCCGGAGGAACCCGATCAAATAGCCGCTTCGCGGCAATGCCGTTGCCCCCCAGATACAATGCCGTTTCTCTTGGATCGGTCTCTACCTTATCGATGCTTCCCCGTGACAGATCAATTTCTAAGTCATACCCTGTCTCTGCGTACCTCATTTTTACCCCTTTATCTCTCTTCGCAGCCCGATGTCTGACTGCCGAGGCTCTTCATAAAATGACCGAATAATACCCCCTCCCCTGGTGACTGTGTCGTAATTCCGTTCATGGTTCGAGAACCTCACCACGAACGGACTACGGTAACTTTAATGTCAATCACTTAGCCGTTCGTCTCGGTTGCGAGTCGAAGCGACCTGAGTGTGTCGAAGGGCGAATGGCCAATTACAACCCAGTCTCTCAAGGGGGAGGAGAACTTATATTTTTCTAATGGCGCATGGTCATTGAACCATGTCCGCCTTTCTTTTCCTTTACGTTACGCCTCCCAGGTTCTCTCGCTGGAGGCGCTACAGGAGTCTCTGTGACCGGAAGCAACCAGATAAATTCTCGCAGCGAATCCTTAACAATTTGCTCGGCAGTTTCCATATCCGGGGCTTCGATCTCCTTGGCATTGCAGAAAACCCTAAAGTACATGTCTTACCCTCCCGGTTACGGTAACGGTGACGATGCCCGTATCGTCATCCGGTAACGTCTTTCGGTCATTGAATTTGACGTAACCCTTATACGCTGAACGAAACGCCTGCCTGCCCCGCCCTCGGTCGGGACCGGGGCCGGTAGGCAGGGGCTTCGTAGCCGTAACCTTTTAATAAGGAGTCCATAATTGAAAAGACATATTCCCCTCCAAGTTAACTCATCACCGTTCACCCTGAGCCTGTCGAAGGGTGCAGGAACAGCCGTTCATGCTTCGACAAGCTCAGCACGAACGGCTATTAGGTTCAGCCCGGGCGTCTATACAATTATGGCCTGATTTGTATCACAGCTTAAGCTTTACGAATCGAACAGAGTTGGGATTTCATCTGGGGATAGCCCATGATCGGCTCTCTTAGATGAATGTCGGTCAATATATTTACGTTTGCTTCTCCCGGCCAGCCATGAGGAATGGACACGACCCCTTCCGCCATATCCTCCGTCAGCAAAGCCTTGACCTTGATCTGACCCCGATTCGATTCCACAACGATGGTGTCTCCGCTTTTCACTCCATATTTCCCTGCTGCCTTGGGATGAATCTCCGCAAGGGGCTCCGGGCACTGCTTCTTCAGATCCTGGATGTTCCGATGCTGGCCGTGAGTATAATAAAGGATTCGCGCTCCCGTTGTGAGAATGAGCGGATACTTCCCTGACAAGTCTTTGTTCAATGGACTCTGATCCGGCTCCCGATAAGTAGGAAGAGGATCAAAACCCGCCTTCTCAAAGGTTTCGGAATAGATCTCAATCTTTTTGGATGGAGTTGAAAACCCTTTTATCTCGTATCCATCCATTCCGTATTTTTTGGCCATATAATAAGCGCCTGCTATCTTGTCCTCCTTCAATTCCTTGTAACTCAGGCCGGATGGCTTCAGTTCGAGCTCCACCACCTCTTCATCGGTCTCCCACGGGAAAACGTCTCCCATCCCCGTCTTCATTGCCAATTCCTTCCAGAACGTAAACTCTGACTTGCTCTCGTGCAAGGGCTCAATCGTCTTTTTCCTCAACATCAGGTAGGGCATCCCGTGACAGACGTTGTAGCTGTAAGCCAGCCCGTTCTTCTCAAGGTGCGTGCATCCCGGAAGCACATAATGAGCAAG
Source organism: Deltaproteobacteria bacterium (assembly GCA_018333535.1). Taxonomy (GTDB): domain Bacteria; phylum Desulfobacterota; class BSN033; order BSN033; family UBA1163; genus RBG-16-49-23. Next base: position 5,370 of record JAGXTA010000042.1, read on the forward strand.
CTCGGCGGTCTCTGTCATAAACAGATCCAGAACCACTAAAAGTTCGAGTCTTTTCATGGCCTCTTTAAAGGCATTCGAATCGGGCATGCTGACAACCGGATTTCCCCCTGTCACGATCAGGGACTTGATCACACCAGGGACGCTGTCAGGAAAACACATCACCTGCCCGTAAGGACTTTTCCTGCCCCAGATCTCATAAAAGAGTGAATAATCTTCTGCGCCAATAGGAGTTCTATCAGTAGTAATGCCCAAACCTGTCAGGGAAAGCCTGGGACTCACCACCCAGCCCCCCGGATTATTGATGTTTCCTGTGATCGTTTGAAGGATGGCAAAGGCACGGCTATTCTGCGTTCCGTTTGCTGTCTGGTCTTGAGTATTCGTCCCCTGGAAAATACTGGCGCTTTCTGCAGTGGCATAAAGCCGCGCAAGTTTCCTGATGTCTCCAGCCGGAATCCATGTGATTTTCTCCGCCCATTCCGGCGTATAAGGTTCGATATGGACTACTAATTTATCAAATCCATGAGTCCACTTCTCAATGAAGTCCTTATCGTTCAAATTCTCTTTGATGATGACATGCATCATGGCAAGGGCAAGCGCGCCGTCTGTCCCAGGACGAATGGGCAGATACATTTCAGCCCTTTTTGCGAGGGGAATTCGCTTGGGGTCGATCACTACAATCTTCGATCCTTTCGGAAGATTTTCCTGAATGGCCAGATCCAAGGGAAAGTCAGATTGCTCGGGATTGTGGCCCCAGAGCACATACAGCTTGGTATCCTTTTCTTCAACCGGATACTTTCCAAAAGTCATCTGCCTGGCCCGGATGCGCATTCGATAGCAGATCCCCTCTACAGAGATGAAATTAGGACTTCCAAAAGCTCCTTTAAACCGCTGTGCCAATTCCATCATCTCGAAGTTTTCCACTCCGATGGACCCGGAAAAGATGCTCAGGATGTCCGGTCCAAATTCCTTTTTCAGTCTCTGCAGTTGATCAGCAATGTCTGACAGGGCATCGTCCCACGTCACTCTCTCCCACTTTCCCTTCACCTTCTTCAGGGGATATTTGAGGCGATCAGGGTGATAGACCATCTCAATGGCTCTTTCACCTTTGGGGCAGAGTTTACCTTTGTTCAGGGGATGGTCTTTGAGCCCCTCCACTTTTTTGATCTTTCCATCCTCAACCAGGACATTCATCCCGCAACTGTGGTAACAAATCGTGCAATCCGTAGCCACCCATTTTGATCCTGAGTTTTTCATTGCCCTTCCCTCCATCGCTTAAGTCCATTCAGGTCTGTTGTCAAACCTATCCCATGGATGATCAATTTATTCACCTCATCACAATGCTCCAGCAGATCATACTGTTCACCCTTGAGTAACCACCGGGTAACAACATGTTCTAAAATGCCTAATATCAATTGCCGGGTGATAAAGATGTTCACATCCTTTCGAATGACACCTTCCTCCTGCCCTTCTTTGATGATTTCCAAAATTCTGTCGGTCAAATTTTTAAATGAGCTGTAGGATTTGGTCTTAGCAAAACCTTTGTTGACCCTCATCTCAAGCATCAACGTTCTGCCGTATTCAGGATTCATCTTAAAAAAATAGAGGTAATACCAGATAAATTTTCTGATCTTATTAAACGCTCCCGTGATCCCCTGTAAATGCAACTCAAGCTCCCTGCAAAAATCCTTTGTTTTCTCGACAGGAATGGAAAAGAAAAGGTCCTCTTTATTTTTGAAGTATTGATAGATCGTTCCTTCGGCGACCTCTGCCTTTTGAGCAATTTGAGAAATAGTTGAATTTTGAAAATTGTTTTTGCTGAAGACGTCTATCGCAGCTTCAATGATCAGTTGTTTTTTTAGGTTTTTGTCCGGCATAGAGAGATGATAAAATTCGTAATTGAATTTTGTTCATTAATAATATGTATAAAAAATATTGTCAAGTATTTTTTATACATATTACAATAAGTTAAAAATTTGAATGATATTCAATTATTAGGATAAACCAATAAAAAAGTCGGCCAATGATTCCTTAAGACACCTTCGAAACTCACCATGAAGAGGTAAGTAAATATGAATTTGTAGATGACGACTGAATTGAGGCGGAAAGCGTGTTTGAAATCACCCTCCTGCCATAGAGACTGTGTCGTAATTAGCCATTCGCCCTTCGACACACTCAGGTCGCTTCGACTCGCAACCGAGACGAACGGCTAACTGATTGATTTCTAAAAGATTGCATTCCGTTCGTGGTGAGGTTCTCGAACCATGAACGGAATTATGACACAGCCTCATATCAGGAAGTGCTAAATTTTAAAAAAAGAAACAATTGTAATCCCTCAGTTGCGGGGGTAATTTCATTTCATGGATAAGTAGAGCCGATAGGCGGGGCCTGCTGCAGGTCTAACCCCGCTTCCAACATAGGCAGGACAAGAATGTCCCGCCTATCGGGTGCAATTAAATTTGGTTCTCTAAAAATGTCTTTCCTGCGAAAGCAGGAATCCAGAAGGTTTTGAAATCACTGGACTCCTGCCTGCGCGGGAGTGACGAACTGAGGATTATAAGAGGTACACTTAAGTTTTATCAGAAATTTTGTGCCCCTCGTAACTGAGGCATTACAACCAATTGTAATGCGTCACTGGAGCGGGGGGGAATCCCCTATTTTGAAGAATTAAAAAAGTGCTTGCGTTCCAATCTTCCTTGTGTTAAAGAGAGGGCATGGAAGAATGGATCAGATACCGTGGCAAGAATTATACCTTTAGAGAGATCAATGAAATTAGAGAAATTCTTATAGCCTATCGAGACCGAAGCCGGAGGTTCATTTCTCAAGAGATATGTCGGCGGTGGGGATGGAGACAACCGAACGGCGTTCTCAAGGATATGATCTGCCGGGGCCTTTTATTGCAGTTAGA
>JAGXTA010000043.1 GCA_018333535.1 Deltaproteobacteria bacterium
CTGTCCTGCCGACCCACTTTACTGCTTCTGTTCAACTCCACAATGTCCGGGGCTATTATCTCATAAAGCCTCGGATTCTCATTCAAGATCGTATCGATTAATGCCAATTCCGGATCTAATGCCCAGAGCGGTTTCTCTAACTTCAACCTCAGATCATTGAGTATCTTCATCCCCCTCCTCCTGCAACTTGATTTTTGTGATAATCTCGTCTAACCTATTGTAATACATCATGTTGCAGTTTATAAACAGACTCTATTTAACCGATCCACTAGGATCGTAATGCCAACATGCGACCCCTCTCGAAAGGCAATAGATGCCCCTAAGGAAACTCCCCATATCATGAGATATCTCGCCATTTCCTCGGACCAGGGGAGCGGAGCCTTGAGAACATACCGAAACAGGACCCCCAGGAGAACGGAGACAGTCATGGCCCCTGTGATGATAAAAAGGACCCATTTTATAAAATGGTGAAAGATCTTTTCAGCCCTAATTATTTTCTCGCGAGCATTGCTCATGCTTTATCCATCGAACAGCAACCCATGAATTGGGGACAGATTAAGCAGTGGCATTACCTGCCTGCTGGTAGGCAGATAATGCCACTGCGATAATGGTTATGAAATATCTGACATGAAGTTACTTGGCCAATTCGTCTTCCGCCTCTTTCACCGCTTTCATCAACTTGTCGATCCAGGGTCTTCCGATCTGTTTCTCAATATACTCGATGACCGGCTTCTGGGCAGCATCCCGGAACATCGCCTTCTCCTTTGCCGTTGGAGAATAGACCTCCATTCCCTTCTCTTTCAGTTGGGAAATCCCCACGGCCGAATTGAGCTGCTGAATCCCTCGACCAATTAACCCCGAGGTGATGGCAGCTGTCTTCAAGATATGCTGGGTCTCCTTAGGCAAACCCTGGAAGAACTTATCATTGACGAGGATGAAATCCACTCCGTAGGAGTGTCCGTCTAATGTGAGATATTTCTGAACTTCAAAAAATTTCACTGACAGGATGACCGAAACAGGGTTCTCCTGGCCGTCCACGACCTTTTGCTGTAAGGCAGTGTAAGTTTCAGGCCATGCTATCGGAGTGGGGGCCGCTCCGAGAGCCTTCACCATATTGACATAGACCGGGGTCTCCATCACCCGAATCTTGAGCCCCTTCATGTCGGCCGGGGACTTGATGGGGCGGACAGAATTTGTAAAATTCCTAAATCCAGTCTCTCCATAGGCCAAAACTCGCATCCCTGTCTTCTTTAAACAATCCTCTGCCATCTCCTTCCCAAACCAGCCGTCCATGACCTTCCAGGCAACCGCTGGAGAAGAGAAGAGGTAAGGGATATCCAGGACCTGAGCCTCTTTGTATGTTCCGGCGATGGCACCGGAAACCATGGACATCTGGATCGTCCCCAGCTTGGTCGATTCCACAAGCTCCCTCTCTCCGCCAATTTGCCCTGCTGGAAAGACCTTGACTTCGATACCGCCTGATGTTTCAGCCTCAACGATGGCTTTAAAGGCTGCTCCGGCTGCCCCTTTCTTTGAAGTGAAGATGTCCGGTGGATCGACATGTCCAAATTTGATCTCGATGGGTGCTGCCAGAGCCGAAGCAACAACAAACATTAGACAAAATAATCCAACCACCAATCCTAATACCATTTTCCTCTTCTCCATTTCCTTTTCCTCCTTTCTCTGAATTTAAAATTGATGAATTCGTAAAAAGTCGTCACTCCGGTGAAAACCGGAGTCCAGGGAATTTATAACTATTCGAAAAGACTGGATTCCGGCTTTCGCCGGAATGACAAAAAGGTGTATTTTCAGACTTTTTACGAGACCATCAAAAATTTGTTTTTGACAAAATCTCTCAGCCTCGCTTTTCCAAAAGGATGGTTATCATTCCCCCTTTCCTTATCTTGCTGTTCTTTATTTATTGGCACGACGGTCCACCCTGCCTGTCCTCCGTAGTCCCGCAAGGCGGGACATAGGATGGATGCCCCATGCTCTATGCGCATATCCTGATCAGGGCGGGAAGGCGACCGTATAGAGATGTCTTCCACCTTTCAACGGCCCTTTCAGGAGCGCTTCAACCTCTTCTGGTGGTCGCTGGCTCAAGTATTTACTCTCAGGCAATACACCCGGAGGGAATTTGGCCATAATATCGTCGTGTAGTTTTTTCACATAATCAAGATAGACTTCAACGCTCTTATAGGCCTTTTTCGGGTCAGCCAGCGAGGGCTTCCCGATGACCCCTTCAGGATAGACCACGCATTCGATGCCGCCACAACCGATCTGGCAGTGGCCCGGTATCGGATTGCCATAAATATCCCCGCCCCTATCCATGTGCCCCGGTGGCAGAAAACCCCATGGCGTATTGTCTTCCGCATCTTCAAGTTTGACCATCTCAGGGAACAGGGCCATGGAGAGAGAGGTCTCTGCCTCACAGGCATGCTGGAAAGGATAGTCGTAAGGTCCTCCATGGGCTTTGTCCATAAGGGTCTGGCCCATAACCCTTGGAACATCCACGAAGATGATGATCGCCGGCACCTGGTATTTCTTTCCAAACTCGTTGATCGCCGAAGGAACAATATATTCCTGGCCGTGGAGGCTTATAAGGATCTGCTTCCGGAAACCTGTATTCCAGAAACCTGCCATGATTGCCCTGAGATAATCGGAGAAGACATCATCGGGGACTACGATCGTTCCGGGTTGGCCTAAATGGTGGTAAGGATGAGATCCATAAACGACAGGGTGCGCGACGGTGCATCCTGTCGCTTTGGCGATCTCCTCGGCCATTCTCGTCACCATGAAGATATCTTCACCATAGGGCCCCGCAGATCCGTGATTCTCCGTGGATCCAAGCGGGATGATGATGATGTCATTCTTTTCGAGCCGTTCCTCCACATCCTTTTTGGTCATGGTTTGAAAATAGATCTTGCTTGGTTTGTCCATATGCCCACCTTCCGGCGGCAGCTTCCAATTTCCCATTTTTTACCTCCTTTTCCTCGTGGCTCGTGAATCGTAAGGCGCGAGTCGTAAGGTGTTTCTTGTAATTTTTTCCCCTGACCCTTTACGCCTTACTCCTTACGTCGCTATTTTCGATGGCTCGGCAACTGCGGTGAATAGATCCATACGAACTTTAAGACCTCATCCCCGGTGTTAATGATCTTGTGAGGTTTTCCAGGTGGATTATAAATGCAGACCCCCGGCTCAAGAGGAATCTCTCTGCCTTCGGTCACAAATGTTCCCCGTCCTGAAAGAAAAAACATAACCTCCTCTTCTTTATCATGAGTATGTTCCGGCACCATTCCGCCGGGATAGGTCTCATTCACTCCCATAGCCAGATTCTGTGATCCCACAGTTTTCTCAGAGACCAGAATCCATGACATCCTGGGAGGGTCTCGCCGCTCCCCCTTCACGTCCTTAATGTTGACAACCCTAAGTTCTGACATCATCGTCTCCTATATTATTTGGAAGTCGACCTTCTACAAGTATTCTCTCCAAACTCCGAACTCATTACTCCGAACTTTCTTGTGTCTTCTGCCCCTTTCAGAAAACATCTTGGGGAATCTTCACCTCCCAGACTTGCTGCATCTCTTCCATCGAAATATCGAAGATCGCATTTCTTGGAGGAAGCGGCTCTTCCCTCATGAATTCCGGGATATCATAGAGCTCTTCTGAAACGCCTGCGCAACGATTAAACTCACGCTCTGTCTCCAGCGTATCGATTCCAATTTTTTGCACATCTTCATAAGTGACATTCCAACCATAACGTCCCTTCAGGAAGAGGGCGAAGAGTTCAGGATTCTTCACAAAGGGCGGCCGGGTGAAAAGGCAGAGCCCCATCGTGTCAAGAATAGCGGCCCTGATCTGAAGCTTTCTCGAATTCTCAACCTGGTTCTCCTTAGCAATTGGATTGACGGTTTTAGCGGTTTCAAAGGCATTTCCCGCGGTATGGTCCGCTCCCATCGGCGAAGTGATATAGGTTACTCCGTTCCCTTTTAAGGCACGCGGATCATAGCCTGGAATGGCCTGGCCCTTGATGGCCGGGATCCGCCTCACACCTAAAACACGGCCCGTGATTACAACCCCATTTCCAAGAACTCGTCCGAGGTAAGTCCCCTGCCCGATCTGAAGGACGAGATCCTTTGCCCCTTTCGCATCCCCAAAGGGAATGACTCCGGCTTCCATGGCAACACCAATGGCAGCGCCTGTCTCAATCGTATCGACTCCCACCTGGTTACACAGATCGTTTAGTTCCGCTATATCATCGAGATTTCCAATGCCACAATTGGATCCAAGAAGCGCGATATTCTCATACTGAATTGAAGCAACCGCCTTCTTTCCCGAGGGGTCAGGAAAAATATTACAGCACTGAATGACACATCCCCTGACGCAAGGAGTCCCGGAACGACCTTCTCCTCCTCGGGCTGCAATCACCTCTGCAACCCGCTCTCCGGCGATTTCTTCTGCTTTCTCAAAACGGCCCGCGCTAAAGTTTCTCGTAGGGAGAAGGCCGAGCTCATTGGCGACCATAAGGATCGCAGGAGTCCCTAACTTATGTCTGTTTTCCGTCTTGGGATCCTCCATGATGGCCTGGGTTAGCGTTTTGCCCGCCTCTCGGAGAAGGGCTTCATCATAAGCAAGGGGAGGAGCCACCTCCGTATCATCTACCACAATCGCTTTGATCCCTTTCGACCCCATCACCGCTCCGAGCCCTCCGCGAGCCGCATATCGCACCTGAATATCGTTCGCATCGGTCACGGCCACGCCAGCGCCTGCCATCTTCATCTCTCCGGCAGGGCCGATGCAGATGATCCCCGCCTGGGAGCCAAACTGGGTCCGCAGAGCTTTAATTGTCTCTGATACAGGCTTCCCTTTTAACTCGAGGGCTTCAGAAAGCGTAAGCTGATTCGCAGTGATCGTCAAAACCTTTGTGCCGGCCTTTTCGGGAATATCCTCCAGAACTAAGGCCTTGATCCCAAGCCTTGCAATCTTCTTTCCGGCTTCTCCTCCCACATCGCTTTCTTTAACGCCGTTGGTAAGAGGGCTTTTGCCTCCGACCGAAAACTTCCCGGTTGTTGTGACGAGGGTATCTCCCAGTAGGCCCGGCGCAATGATCAATTTATTGAAGCGTCCAAGAGGATCACAAGTTGGAGGGACCTCTCTTAAAAGGAATTTAGAAATCAAAAGCCTTCCTCCCCAGCGCATCTCCTCCTGGTCAGCTTCTTGTTTTGATATTTTCCCAGTCCGGGCATTCACCCTGATAATCCATTTCATCTTTTTCTATTCCTCTTTCAATCTTAAAGGGCTTCTCACTTTTTCTAAAAGCCGATTTAAGCTGCTCACCACCGAATCATTTAATGGAATGCCCTCCGCCAGGCTTTTTTTCTCTTTTTCAAGCTCGATCTCTCCGGGAAGATAGATACGTGAAACCCCTTTTGCCTTTTTCGACCGCTTAATGGATTCGACATACGATTCCATGAGTTGTTTGAATTGATCCAGAGGCATAAATCTCTCAATATCAATGGCCATTGTAAGGACACCGATACCCGTAGGGCCTAAAGGTTGATGGAATGTCTTAACATTCGGCCCATAGTTTGATCCGGAAAGCATGCCGGTTAGGACATCGATCATGAAGGCCAGGCCAAAGCCCTTCGGGCCCCCTATAGGTAAAAGTGTTCCTTTCATCGCCGCGGTGGGGTCAGTGGTAGGGGAGCCTGACTCATCAAGAGCCCATCCCAGGGGGATGGTTTCCTTCATCCGTTCAGCGCGCCTGATTTTCCCCCTTGCCACCACGCTGGAGGACATATCAAGCGCCACCGGGCCTTCTTTTCCACCCGGAATGGCAAAGGAAAGAGGATTTGTTCCAAAAAAGGGGGCTGCTCCTCCCCAGGGAGACATCGAAGGGGCAGAATTGCTCATCACGATTCCAACCATCCCCTCTTCTGCTGCCATCAGTGTATAAAAAGCAAGGATGCCGATGTGGTTTGTATTCCGGATAAGCGTGAATCCGATTCCAAATTTCCTGGCCTTCTCAATGCTCATCTTCATCGCACGATGGGCAGCAACCTGGCCCAACCCGTTTCCTCCATCAAGGACAGAGGTTAAGCCATCTTCTTGAACGATTTTGAGTTCAGTCGGAATCCGAATCATACGCGCATCGATCCGGTCTGAAAGGAGTTGCAGGAAATGGACCCCATGGGTATCAATCCCCCTCATCTCAGCCTGGACCAAACACTCCGCCGCCAACCCGGCCTCATCTCCGGTCGCATTCAATCCTTTTAGGATTTCGATTGAGATCTCCTTCAATCGGTGCGGTTCAATTCTCATCAGGTTAACTTTCTTTCAATCCCAAAAATTCAAAGACCTTTTCTAACTTGTTCAACTCGACGCTGGTGACCCCAGCCCTCAGTTTTTCTGATTTTAACCTCTCTGCCTCAATCCTTTTGATCGATTTCTCTAACACGGCTTCACATTCCATGCGCTCAACGACAACAACGCCATCATCATCTCCGAGGATCAAGTCCCCGGGCTGAACCAGAACTCCCCCGAAAAGCGTAGGATGGTTGATCGATCCGAGGACCGTCTTGGTCGTCCCACGAATGCTGAATCCCCTGCAGAAGATGGGAAATCCCATCTTAATGATTTCAGCGGAATCCCTGATGCATCCATCGATGGCCAACCCTCCCAATTTCTTGGCGACTGCCGAGGTAGCCATCAATCCTCCCCAATACCCGAATCCATAGCATCCCCCGACTGAAGTCACCAAGACATCTCCTGGTTGGGCGCGTTCAAGGGCCTTGTGAAGCATTAAATTATCCCCTGGATGGCATTGAACCGTGAAGGCTGGACCGCAAAGCCGAACGCCACCGGCGATCGGCTTGATCGCATGATCTACGGCCCCTTTTCTGCCGGAGGCCTCATGGACGGTCGCTGTCCCGATCTCCTTGAACGATTCGATCAGTTCCTTTGGCGGCCTCTTAATATCAGTCATCACATGAATCATCAGACAAACTCCTTGTCTTGTTCCTTCCCGATTAGATGACCTTTTTCAGGTATTCCATCGAATTTAAAAGGTGAGATCTGACTGCCTGCTCTGCCCTGGATGGATCCTGAGCCTTCAACGCATCCAGTATCTCCAGGTGTTCTTTGAAAGATTCTTCCGATCGATCGGGGTGAGATTGATTGAAAAAATGGATTCGACTCCTGACAATATGATCCTGAAGTCTTCTATAGATCTCTATCAACCGATGATTTCCATAGGTTTCGAAGATAAACGAATGAACCTCATCGCCTGATTTAAAACCGCCCGTGGAAACTTTTTTGCTATTATTTTCAGAGGATATAAATTTTTTCTTTAAGGCCTCGACTTTATCCGGGTCCGCCTTCAATGCGGCGCGTTTGATCACTTGGCACTCTAAGATCTCTCTGAGATCGAATATTTCCCGGAGGTCCTGGATGGAGATTTGAGAAACAAAGGCGCCCTTTACAGGAATATTTTCAATAAAGCCCTCTTTCTCGAGTTGTTGTAAGGCTTCCCGGACTGGAGTTTTACTGATCTTTAACTCTTCTGAAAGAACGCCTTCATTGAGAGGCTCTCCCGGCTTGAGGGAGTTATTGATGATCCTGTTTTTCAAATTCTCGTAGACAATGGCCTTTTTACTCTTCGAGCCATTTTTCATCTTATTTAAGGTTTTCTTTCCCATTCCGAACAAATATGCCAAGAAAATATTATAGATATATTTTAAAAATATGACTACTATAAAAGAAAACCCTTGTCAAGAAAAATCTTTGAGTTAAGGTATCCCTTCATTATGATTATAGATTCTGCGCCAGGGCTCAAAGAGCTTTTCTGATAAAAACTTAACACTGCAGGTAAACAGTGAGCTAATGAGCAATTACCTCCGGTGTTGACTCTATGGAATAAATCTGGTAGGTATTAAATACGAGGGATGATGAAAGAGAAGATCAAGGGAAGAGAAGAACTTCATCGGATCATTAAAGACCTGAAGGCAAAGGGGAAAAAAATCGTCTTTACCAATGGCTGTTTTGACCTCCTCCATGTCGGCCATATTCGCTATCTCGAGAAAGCCAGATCCCTCGGAGATATTTTAATCGCAGGAGTGAATACCGATCGATCGGTTCAGTCCCTGAAGGGACCTGAGCGGCCCATCCTGCCTGAAGAGGAGAGAACGGAAATCCTTTCCGGCCTCTGGTGTGTCGATTATGTCACCCTGTTTGATGAATCCACCCCCCTCGAACTAATCACCTCCCTTCAGCCCCATGTCCTGGTCAAAGGCGGCGACTGGGCCAAGGAAACAACGGTGGGCCGGGAAGTGGTGGAGGAATCGGGCGGAGAAGTTGTCATCATTCCCTCTGTCGAAGGGGCTTCGAGTTCTAACATTATTGAAACCATCTTAAAAAGATTTCTGGAAAAGCCTGGAAATCTTTGATTACATCGATTATGAAAAGATTTCACAGATTAGAAATGCGTTGAAAATAGATAGAAATCTGTGTAATCGCTTTTGAAATCTGTGAAATCAAGGGAGCGAAAAGTCGTTTGAGAGCTCACTTAAGGCGATATGAAAAGAGACCGTGAAAAAGATTTTTTATCACCCCCGGAAACGCTTCCTCTTCTTCCTGTAAGGGATGTTGTGGTCTTCCCTTATATGATCCTTCCGCTCTTTATCACCCGGGAAAAATCGATCAAATCCCTCGAAGAGGCTCTGGCCAAAGACCGGCTCATCTTCCTTGTTTCCCAGAAGAACCTCTCCGAAGAGGAACCTGCCGTCAAAGACCTCTACCGGGTGGGAACGGTTGCGCTCGTGATGAAGATGCTCAAGCTTCCGGACGGAAAGATCAAGATCCTCATCCAGGGACTCTCCAAGGCCACCGTCAAAGAGATGATCCAGGTGACGCCCTACCTTCTCGCAAGAATTGAGAACATCAAAGACCCTTTCCTCACCGAGATCACCCTTGAGATAGAAGCCCTGATGAGAAGCGTCAGGGAGCAACTGGAAAGAATTGCCTCCTATGGCAAATTCATCTCTCCGGATCTGATGTTCGTCCTCGAAGGTGTTGATGATCCCGGAAGGCTGGCTGATCTGGTCGCCTCCAACCTGGAACTCCCTGTCGAGAAGGCTCAGGAGATCCTGGAAATCTTCGATCCCATCGAGAGGTTGAAAAAAGTTAGCGACCTCCTCGGAAAAGAGGTCCAGGTCCTCACCATGCAGGCGAAGATTCAATCCCAGGCCAGGGAGGAGATGACCAAATCACAGAGGGAATATTATCTCCGTGAACAGATGCGGGCAATTAAGGGCGAATTAGGTGAGGCGGACGAACGGACAAAGGAGTTCAAAGAACTCCGGCAGAAGATCAAAAAAGCAAAGATGCCCCAGGAGGTGGAGAAGAGCGCTCATAAGGAACTGGAACGGCTTGATCAGATGCACCCTGATTCTGCTGAGTCCTCCATCGTCCGCACCTATCTCGACTGGTTGATTGAGATGCCCTGGTCAAAATCAACCCCCAATAACCTCGATATTAAAAAAGCCAAAGAGGTTTTGGATGAGGACCACTATAACCTCGAAAAGGTGAAGGAACGGATCCTCGAGTACCTGAGCGTCCACAAGTTGAAGAAGAGGATGAAAGGCCCCATTCTCTGTTTCATCGGCCCTCCCGGAGTGGGAAAAACCTCTCTGGGAAAATCGATTGCCAGGGCCCTTGGAAGAAAATTCGTCAGGATCTCTCTGGGAGGGATACGGGATGAGGCTGAGATCCGGGGGCATCGCCGCACCTATGTGGGCGCCATGCCCGGACGGATCATTCAGTGGATTAAACAGGCAGGAAGCAATAACCCAGTCTTTATGATGGATGAAGTCGACAAGATCGGTGTGGACTTCCGGGGCGATCCATCCTCCGCCCTCTTAGAAGTTCTCGATCCCGAGCAGAACAACGCCTTCAGCGATCACTATCTCAATGTCCCCTTCGACCTCTCCCAGGTGATGTTCATCACCACGGGAAATGTGACTGATCCCATTCCCTCAGCGCTCAAGGACCGGATGGAGATCATCGATATTCCCGGATATACGGATAGGGAGAAATTGAAGATCGCCCGGACCTATCTTCTTCCGAGGCAGATGGAGGAGAACGGAATCGGGCCAAACCTTTTAGAAATCTCCGACCAGGCCATCCTCCAGATCATCTCCCAGTACACACAGGAGGCAGGCCTTCGCAATCTGGAAAGGGAATTGGCTGCGATCTGCAGGAAAGTGGCGAAAAAAGTGGCGGAGGGAAAGAAGGAGAAGACAAAAATCACTGCGAGGAATCTCCATCAACTTCTGGGACCGCCTCAATTCCTGCCTGACGAGGAGCAGGAGCGCAACGAGATCGGTGTGGCAACCGGCCTGGCCTGGACAGAGATTGGAGGCGAGGTTCTCCACGTGGAGGCTTCAACCACTCCCGGAAAGGGTTCGCTCATCCTCACCGGTCATCTCGGAGAGGTGATGAAGGAGTCCGCACAGGCCGCTTTCACCTATACGCGCTCCAGGGGGAAAGCCTATCGGATCAAGGCAAACGATCTCAATGAGAAAGAGGTTCATATCCATGTCCCTGCAGGCGCCATTCCAAAGGATGGACCTTCTGCCGGTATTACGATGGCCGTCTCCCTCATCTCCGCGCTCTCAGGAATCCCTGTAAAAAAAGAGGTGGCCATGACAGGTGAGATCACCCTGAGGGGAAGGGTGCTCCCGGTGGGAGGTCTCAAGGAGAAGGCGCTGGCAGCCCTTCGGGCCAACATCAAAAAGGTGGTCATTCCTTACCGGAATAAGAAGGACCTCGTCGAACTTCCATCCTATCTCCGCAAGAAGATGGATTTCCTCCCGGTCAAACACATGGATGAAGTGCTAAGGATCGCGCTGTCAAATAAAAAACGCTAAGCAGTCAGCGCATAGCACATGGCGAGAAGATGAAAAGAAATCTTATAAGAAAATCCAATACCAACTCACAGGATCCTTTTGATATTTATCTCAAATTACCTGCGAACGAACTAATATGGGAAATCAGGGAAACATCCCAAAGGAAATTTGAAATCATGTTATGTATAGAAAATATTTAAAGGAGAATAAGATGAGTAGATTTATACACGGGGACAATTTGGAACACAAAATTAAAATCGAGAGACACACCGAAAATAAAAACTTGTTGGCAGAAATTAAAGCTAAATACACCGAGTGGAAAGAAAATAATTTAAAGATCACCGGAACAACCAGAAATGATATTAAAAAGAAAGTTGAACTTCTAAATCAATACAAACTATTTATCAATCAACCAAAGTTTAAGAAGGAATCGGGAGATAAATTTGGTTTTACCTCACAGTCACAACTGCATTCATCTGTTATTGAGGAATTTATGTACTACTTATTTAAGGATATTGGTAAATTGACTAATAAACATATAAATTGGGGACGAACCCAAGCATATACGAATTTGTATTTCGCACCAGCGAGTATTGATGCATTTGAAGAAAGTTCAAATATTATTATAAATGTTAAAAACCAAGACTTCTCTATTTCAAAAGAAGTCATTCTTAAATCGAGGGTTTCAAATAATGACATTTGGCAGGAAAGTAAAATATATGTGCCAATAGCTTCTATTGAATGCAAAACCTACCTTGATAAAACAATGTATGAGGGTTCTGTATCAACAGCCGAAAAAATCAAAAAAGGGAACCCGTATTGTATATTTTTGATCGTAACGGAAACCTACGAAGTCAGTTTAGATGTGGATCCAAAGTATTCTTCAATAGATCAGATCTACGTTCTAAGAAAAGAAAACAAAGAAAATCCAATTTATGAAGATGTTATATGGGACATGTTTAAATTCGTCGAGATCCATATCAATTCGGACTGGTCTAATGTCAAAGAAAGAATAAAAAGAGGCAAGATGATATGAAGGGAAGTTACCCCAAAATGATTAGGGATTTATATCCAGATGCTAAACTCTTCAATCGGGAAAGAAAGGTGTTAGAACGTGAAAAGAAAGAAAAAATCCGTGGGGGGACGAAGCATTTTAAGGAAACCAAGGAAATTCCCAAAATAGATGTTTCTCATTTAGAGAATCGAATTCTTTGTGGTGATAGTGCAATGATATTAAAAGATTTCCCGGATAACATCATAGATATTATTATAACCTCACCCCCGTATAATTTTGGATTAGAATATATAAATGATAACCATAAGGATGCCCTATATTGGAAAGATTATTTTGAAAACCTGTGTGCTATTTGGAAAGAATGTTATCGTATCATAAAGCCTGGTGGTCGATTTTGTATTAATATTCAACCCTTATTCTCAGACTATATGCCAACGCATCATATTATTTCAAACCAATTATTAGAATTAGGTCTTCTTTGGAAAGCGGAAATTCTTTGGGAAAAACACAATTATAATTGCAAATATACTGCATGGGGTAGTTGGAGAAGTCCAAGCATGCCTTATTTGAAATATACATGGGAATTTATTGAAGTCTTTTGCAAGGAATCACATAAAAAAGAAGGAAACTCAACTAGGGTTGATATTACAGGAGACGAATTTAAGAGATGGGTTTATGCAAAGTGGGATATAGCGCCTGCAGGTAATATGAAAAAATATAATCACCCTGCGATGTTCCCGGAAGAATTAGTTGTAAGATTATTGAAATTATTCAGTTATCAAGATGATATCGTTTTGGATCCATTCAATGGAGTTGGGACCACTACATTGGTAGCATATAAATTGAGGAGAAAATATATTGGTATTGACATTTCAGAGGAATACTGTAAAACAGCAGAGAAAAGATTAAAAGAGGAGCAGAGACAGGGCAGATTATTTTAACCATTGGCACA
>JAGXTA010000044.1 GCA_018333535.1 Deltaproteobacteria bacterium
TATGAGACTTGACCAGATCATGCATATGCATGCAGAGATTAAAAGACAGTGATAAGCATGGACCCCATTTAAATCGGAGGGTAAAAATATGAAGATAAAACTTCTAACGCTCAAAAAAAACCATATTGTATTGGTTCTGGCTCTTTGGTTTGCTATCTTTACTGCCCCTGATAATATTTTCGGACAGGAGAAGAGAGAAACTCAGGAAACAAGAGAGAGATTGATCAGAATAGAAGAACGCATGGTAACCAAAGAAGAGCTGAAGGCTGAAATTAAAGATGTCAGGAATGAAATTAAAGATGTCAGGAATGAAATAAAAGAATTTATGCTCTGGGGTTTTGGGATCACCTTTGCGGGGATTTTCGCTTTGATCGGGTTTGTTTTATGGGATCGTAGAACCGCACTTGCGCCGGCTATTCGAAAATCGAGGGAACTTGAAGAAAAGGAGGAGCGCATTGAGAGGGCGTTGAAGGAAATGGCGATGAAGGATTCGAATATTGCCGAAGCCCTAAAGCACGCAGGCATCCTGTAGGATGAAAAATAGCCAAACATATTTGATGGTCTCGTAAAAAGTCGTCTCACCGGTCCTGCGGCAGGAACCGGTGTCCAGTATTTTCATAAGTGCCTGAGATTACCCCGCCCAAAGCGGGGCTGGAGTTTATCCCGATGAAAATCGGGGCCGGAATGACGATCATTAGGATTTTTCGACTTATTACGAGACCATCATAAATGTTAGGGTAAAAATTCTCAGATTTTCTGTTTAAAAATCTGCGCCTCTTCCGGGACTTCGCTTGGAAGATGGGGCCCCTTCGGGCCAGTTGTGAATGAACGTTTTATCCTTTGTAGCGTCCCGATTTAGTCGGGACGTAAAGCTGCGCCCCCGTTCCTGCGGCAGGCGAGGGCGCTACGAACTGACACGATAGCCGTGTCGAGCATATCGACAATCTTTTGTCGATGTTGTCGCGCTGAGCACTTAATTACACTCGATAGGCGGGACATTCTCTCCGAGCCAGAGGCTCTTCTGAGTTGGAGGCGGGGTTAGACTTGCAGCAGGCCCCGCCTATCGACTCCCAGAATGGGCGGCCATCCCGCTACAGCGGGACCCCTACGTTATACCAAAATCTTATGAAAGAATCGCTCAATTTAGGTCTGCGTAATCGTTCTTTAATCGGTGAAATCAGAGATTTCTGGATTTTTTCGGAAATCTCAAAAAAAATGCTTGACATCTTTTTATAGGTTTGTTATAGGATTAGGAAATTTTAATCTGTTTGTAAGTTCTTTTCACAAATCCAGGAGGAAAGGAGGTGAATGCGGGTTTAATGAGGTAAGTGAGGAGTGATAGTAATTGGTTAACACGATTCACCAATCACGATTCACGAATCACGAAATAAGGAGGTTGGTTAAAGTTAGTGGTAGTGAGTTTAGTGTCTCTGATTTTACGAATCACAAGTCACTATTCACGAATCACCAAATCAATTGAGGAGGAAAAGAGATGAAGAAATTTCTTGTATTAAGTTTGGTAGCATTGATGGTTCTCGCTTTCGGAACCATGGCATTTGCCCAGGCTAAGAAAGAAGAGCCAAAACTTGAGTTTAAGGCATCGGGTTTTATTGATATGGTCACCCTTTACTGGAGAAACCAGTCAGCGCAGGCTGGCCCGATTTTTGGTCCTCCGGGAGCCACATTTCTCCCTGGCGGACACCAGTTTGACAAGGAAAATTCGGCATGGTCCACACGTGGGCACCTCAAATTCGATGCCGTTTACGGCAAAGCGATGAGCGGAACCATCTTCTTTGAGATGGATTCTACAAGATGGGGTGATGCTGGATACCCAGTTACAACAACTGGCCACGGTACGGTAGGTAGATGGGGCGGCGATGAATCTGCAATTGAGATCAAGAACCTCTTTTTCACTTTTGCTATCCCTGGCATGCCTGTGCCAATGCAAGCGACGGCAGGGCTTCAGCCTCTCGCCGTGAGACCCCATGTATTTCTTTATACCGATGGAACAGGGGTCAAGCTTGACACAAGAATAGACCCGGCAACCATCTCACTCTTCTACTTCAAGGCCCTTGAAGGAAAAGATGCGTCCGCTGATGATGTGGACGTTTATGGTCTCCAGGCCAGTGCAAAAATCTCCACTTTAACACTTGGAGGCTACGGTTTTTACTACAACATGAATACCTATCCCGTTGACAGCTCCGCTGTCCTTGCTTATGGAGTTTCCCCGGGTTATGAGTCCGATATGTTTTGGTTAGGGGTGTTTGCAGGCGGGAAATTGGGCCCTGTAGTCCTTGATTTCGACTTTGTCTATAACACCGGTGAAATAGAGAGAAGGGGGGCATTCGCTGTTCCTGCGGGCGCCAAAAGAGATGTTGATTTCAGAGGCTGGATGACCCGCGCCAAAGTTGACTACCCTTGGGAGAAGTTTAACTTTGGAGCAATTGGAATGTATGCCACTGGCGCTGATATGAAGAAGACCAGTGCGACTGGCCTGCCTGGAAGTGATGTCGCCAACGGTGCCGGTTTTTCCAGAAAAGTCGGATCCTATGTTGTCCCGCCCTTCTCTGAGCAGTTTGCCTTTGGCGACGGCATGGTGATCCAGACCGGATGGGTGAGAGCCATGACCCGAATGACCGTAGCCAGCGCAACCTCTCTCAATAGAGGCGCCGTAGGTGGAACTGCTTTTGCCCAGGCTTACGCAAGTTTCAAAGCCACTCCGTGGTACAAAGTAACCCTCAAGGGAATGTATATCTGGGATACCACGAAGAATGGAAACACCATTGGTAACGCTGTAAAAGCATCCGGCGTCCCAAGGGATGACAGTGATATCGGATGGGAAATCGACCTGATCAACGAGATCAATATTTACAAGAATCTCAAATGGGATATCGCTCTTGGTTACCTCTGGGCCGGCGATGCTCTGGACTACAGAGTGGGCGCCACCAACACCAACAAGAGCCCCAAAAATCCCTATAACATCCACACAAGATTGATCTATAGCTTCTAACCAAAGCATGTAGCCAAAAAGGGCGGTCATTCTGACCGCCCTTTTTTTATCCCTGAATCCCCCTTTTTATGCTGAAACGCTTGACAAATTCAAACTGGTTTATTAAACTGGTCCAATAAAAGGGGGAGACCACTATGGAAGCAAAAATGCAGAAGGTCAGCGCATTTGAGGCTAAAACCCGACTTTCTGAACTATTGCGTGAGACAGAACAGGGTGCAACCTTTGTCATCTGCAGACGGGGTAAAGAAGTGGCTCAACTGGGTCCTCCTGCCAAAGGGGAACGCAAGATGAGCTTTAAGAAGTTATCATCCTCGTTTCGCGAAGTTCGGAGCCGGATTCACGGGAAAATAGACATTCGTGAATTAATTGAAGAGGGGCGCAGGTACTGATGAACTGGGTGCTCGATTCATCTGTGGCGCTGGCATGGGCTCTTCCCGATGAAAACTCCGGTCAAGCCGACCAATTTTTAAACAGGATTTCAGAAAAAATCAATCTCTGGGTGCCGGCGTTATGGTGGTATGAGATAGCCAATGCATTGGTGATGGCCCAACGCAGAAACAGACTGACAGAGGCGGATCGAATCCGTTTGATGGAGCTTTACCGAATCCTTCCGATCCATACCGATGTGACGCTTGATGCAGATTCGATATTACGCCTGCACACCCTCGCCATGCAATACAACCTTTCCGCTTATGATGCCGCTTATCTCGAATTGGCCCAACGAAAGGGTTTGGGCCTTGCTACATTGGATCAACGTCTTCGGTCGGCTGCGCAACAGACAGGAGTCAAACCGGCTTTTCTTTGATTTTCACGGCGCCTTTTTCATCACCCGGTTAAATCCCCATCCTCTTTTTATGGAGTCTTCTAACCCTCCTTTTCCCCTTGACTTTTAATGTGGAATGCGTCCTTATTTCCGTTAAGGTTGGAGGCGAATGATCCAATGAAGGAAATCCTCAAAAGCCTCGGGTTGCTTTAACAGCAAGAAATGGGGTCAGCCCTTGACATTGGACAAACAAAGGGGAGTGATGTGCGGAAGCTCGTAGCGCAAAAAGGGGCCGTCTTTTCAGTCGGCCCTTTTTTTATCTTGACTTTTGGGGTTCTGTATAGATAATATAGGGTTAAAAGAGGTTGGATATATGCCTAAATCCGGATTGATAATCATCATTTTTATCCTGTTTTCATCAACATTCTCATTTGCCAGGGAAATCCCTTTTACCCAGGAAGACAGAGACAGGCTCATCAGGCTCGAAGTTACATTGAAAGAGTTTAAAGAATCTGTGGATAGGCGCTTTGAAGGGGTAGATAAAAGATTTGAAGGGGTGGATAAAAGATTTGAGGCCATAGAAAAGCGATTTGACCAGATGATTAATCTTTTTATTGGAATAGTAGCCTCTTTTACCGCTATTGTCGCTGCAACCATCGGATTTGCCATCTGGGATCGCCGAACGATGATAAGGCCCTTTGAGTTTAAAGTGAAGGCGATCGAGGATGAGATTGCAGACAACCGATCAAAGCTTCATTCTCTGATTGAGGCATTTCGATCTCTCAGTAAGACAGACTCCAATGTCGCAGAAATTTTAAAGAAGTTTAATCTCTTGTAAGCAATGATTGAAAAAAAAGGGGTCAAATGATTCGAAACAAGCTAATTCTCTTAATTATTTTTGTCTGTATGGGGGTGATCTTATCTTTCAATCCAGTTTTTGCGAAAACCCAACCCCCCCTTCTCCCCCCTTTACTAAAGGGGGGAGAAGGGGGGGTTATATTAGATATCAGGGAACGCCTCATCAGGATTGAGGAAGGGCAAAAAACCCTCAATCAAAGGATAGATGAATTGGATAAGAGACTCAGTAGCAGGATAGATGAATTGGATAAGAGGCTTGGCAGCAGGATAGATAATCTTGAAAAACGGATGGATTACCTCGTAAATCTCATTTATGTAGTTCTCGCCGGAATGTTCACCCTTGTTGGATTTGTCCTCTGGGACCGACGCTCCGCCCTTGCCCCTGCCATCAGAAGAACACGAGATATTGAAGAAAGAGAGGAAAAGCTTGAGAGGGCCATTAAAGAATTTGCCCTTAAGAATCCTGATATGAAGGAAATCCTCAAAAGCCTCGGATTGCTTTAGGATATATTCCCCCTGCCTTGACATCTTCTTCACCACCTTGCCTTGGGGTCACATCTTCACAGGCTGTTGCGCAAATCAATTTAATGCTTCGACAAGCCTGTCCTGAGTCCCGCGCTGCGCGGGATTCACCCTTCGACAGGCTCAGGGTGAACGGTTTTTTCCGAATGTCCTGAGCGAAGTCGAAGGAAGGGCTCAGCATGAGCGGAAAATTCAAATGGTTTTAATATATCACCGTTCGCCCTGAGCCGTGAGCTTGTCGAACGGTCGAAGGGTAAACGGTTGGTTTGGGCAACAGCCCGTTCAATTGTCAATGGATCGATGATTCAGGGTGTAAGACAAAGGTTTTTGTGTTTGACAGTCAAACTGATGTCTGCTATTTTAATGTTATAAAGGCCATCTAATGATAGGAAAAAGTCGCCATGAAAAGGGAAAAACTGACTCATATTTTTAAAAAACATGGGGTAAGGATTGCCTACCTCTTCGGTTCGCAGAAGGAGGCCGGAATCTCTTTTTTAGAGGGAGGTGCCACAAAGATTGACGATGAGGTTGATCTCGATATTGGTGTGGTCTTCAAAATATTTCCTGAAGACGCTTTCGAAGCCTATGGAGAGCTCTATGCTGACCTTTCTCTCTTTTTTGAACCCTTTACTGTTGACCTTGTATTCCTTCAGGAGACGGACGCCCTTTTCCAATATGAGGCGATAATAGGGAAACTTGTATTCAGCGATGATGAACTGTTTCTCGAGGAATACGAAGAACAGGTGATGAAGAGGGCATCGGATCTTTCATTTAAGAAGAATGCATTTGAGAAGGACTTTTTAGAGACGGTGAAAGATGGTTATTTCGAAACTACACATCGATAAGATAGAGAGAAATCTTTCGTTGATACAGGAGTTTCTCTCTGGATTAAATGAACTCTCCGGCATTTCGGAAGTGGATTTCCTTTCAGACAAAAGGAATCCGGCATCAGCGGAGAGTTATCTAAGACGTTCTCTTGAATCGGTCTTTGCTGTTGGAAGACATATCCTTGCAAATAGTTACGGATTTAAAGAACTCGAATATAAAAAGATCGCCCTGGAACTCGGAAAAAAAGGAATTGTGGATAAGGAATACGCAAGTGTTCTTTTAAAGATGGCAGGCTATCGGAACAGGATGGTTCACCTCTATCAGGAAATTACCCCTGAAGAGATTTACGGGATATTGAAAAGCCATCTTTCGGACATTGATCGTTTTGTTTCAGAGATCTTCCGTTTCATAGAAGATTACAAAAAGGTGTCGGCAACAAAGGAACAAGAATTAGATCAATGATCTTTCCCCCCGCCTTGACATCTTCTTCAAAATTGGTAATATAACAGCAAATCTAATATCCCCTCCTCCTGACCTCCTCCCGCCAGGGGAGGAGGGAAAATGGAGAGACCTCTTTCCACCAGGAGAGGAGGGAGAAAAGTGAGACCTTCTCACGCAAGGGAGTAATGCTTTATTAATTACAATTTTGTCATCCTGAATTTATTTCAGGATCAGGATTTAAGAGATGCCGAAACAAGTTCGGCATGACACTGTTCGAATCCGGAATGAAAAAACGAGGAGCATCCATGATAAAAAATAAAAGAAACTTTTTCACTCTGTCCATTTTTTTCTTGTTGATTATTTTTCTCCTCACCTCCTGTTCCAGCCTTCCGCTGATCGGGAAGAAAGAGGAGAAAAAAACCGAAAAACTTCCTGAGGGAAAGACGGTGAGGGTTGAAGGCATGGAGACGGTCAAAGGCGTCAATCCTACAAGACCCGATGGACCTCCAGCAAAAAAACCTGCTTCTGAACCTGCCCCAAAGCGGGAACCGGAAACGAGGGTGACCTCTGCTCCTGCCCGACCATTTGTTGGCGCTCCCCTCGGTTTCGAGTCGCAACGACTTCCCTTCCTCCAGATGGGCTTTAAAAAGAAGGTGGCCATTCTAGACTTTGAAAATAAGACGACTTATCAGGAGGAAAAAATCGGAGAGGCAGTTGCAAAAAGGCTTGCCGACAAATTAGAGGCGACCCAGAGGGTGGTCATCATGGATAAGGCTGTCGTCTCAGAGATGTTAAAAAGAGAAGGAACCAAATTTGACGACCTGACTGAACTGCCGGTGATGAAACAGGCTCACCGGTCCATAGGGATTCAGGCTTTTGCGCTGGGCGCGGTCACGGATGTAAGCATCCTCTCCTCCAAAGCCTCGGAGACATCGGATGAAGAGGTCTCCTTTGCCACAGCAAAAGTGGAGATCCGACTCCTTGATGCCTCCACGGGAAATCTGCTCAAGACCTTCATCGGAAGAAGTCCCATTTTCGGCACGAAAGAGACAGGGGAATATAGCCGGAGCAAAGCGGTGTTAAAGGCCATCGATTTCGGTCTGGAGGACATCCTGGAAGGATTTTTCAGACAGCTCGATTACCTGGACTGGACGACCACGATTGCAAAGATTGAAGGAGAGAACCTTTTTATCAATGCGGGCAGGCTTTCCGGTCTCAGGATCGGGGATACCCTCGAGATTTATGAGCCCGGAAAAGAGATCATTCATCCCGCCACAAAAATCTCTCTCGGATGGACCACAGGCCAGTTGAAAGGGGCCATGAAGATATCAGAACTCTTCGGCGTGGATGCGGCCATAGGGAAAGTGTTTCAAGGGAGTGGCTTCAGCCCCAACGATGTGCTGAAATCAACGATAAGATAAGTTAACAATGTCTCTGTCCTGGAGGAGTATTTCATTGTTGCCTATTCCTCTGGGACGGAAAGGGGTGGAAACGCGAGCCCTCTGGTTAAAAAGTAGGCCGCCTGGAGATAGGAGGTTGGGCAAAGCGGAAAACATTCCTTGCAGTTCCAGCACTCCTGAGAGGCTATCTCCGGAATAAAATCGATCTCCCGCCTGACTCCCCGATCAACAAATGCAATCGCATTCTTCTTCTTGACCTCGGCGCAGTATCTCACGCATAGACCGCAGAGAATGCAAAAGGAGTGCTCTTTTTCAAAACGGGCTTCATCGCCTCCGTACGCTTGAGCCAGATCCCGCAATTCCCGGGAACCTGGCGCATGAGCGAGTAAGAGCTCTAAAATCATTTTCCGGATTTTATCCACACTCTCAGACCGGGTTCTGACGACCAGGTTTTTTTCTACCGGATAAAGACAAGCCGCAACAAGATTCGTCCTGCCGCGATTCTCTATCTCCACGGTGCAAATTCGGCAGGCCCCATAAGCATCCAATTTTTCATGGTGACAGAGCGTAGGGATAAGGATCCCCACCTGTTGGGCTGCCTCCAAGATCGTCATCCCTTCCTTTGCCCCAACTTCTTTTCCATCAATCTGTAACTGGACGTCTCTCATCTTGTTTATCCTGTGGTGCATATTCACAAACTCATAATTGATGGTCTCGTAAAAAGTCTTTTTGATATTCCGTTCATGCTTCGACAAACTCAGCACGAACGGAATATCAATAGGTTGGACCGTTCACCCTGAGCCTGTCGAAGGGTGATGTCGACTATTTACGAGATCATCATCATTGAATTGATATGAACATTGGAAAATCTCCCCTCCCCCTCTTTGCCAAAGAGGGGGAATTCCTCCATTTTTACAATGTTAAGGTTTGCTCTCTCTAACGATGATTCTCTTTGCCTCAGGGATCGGAGGCGGAACAGGCTCGCCAGAAATTTTCTTCACCGCGCCGAAGCGAGGAGGACAAACTTCAAAGCACGTCCCGCACTTTGTACACTTCTCCTGGTCAATGACATGGATCCGTTTCTTCCCGCCGCTGATCGCCTCTGCAGGGCATTTTTTGAGGCACGTCATACAGGCCTGGCACTTCTCCGGATCAATATGGTACGAGAGGAGTTCCTTGCAGGAGTAAGCCGGGCATCTCTTTTCTTTGATGTGCGCCTCGTATTCCTCTCTGAAGTAGCGGATTGTGCTGAGCACCGGGTTGGGAGCGCTCTTACCCAAAGCGCAGAGTGAAGCTTCCCTGGCTGTCTCGGACAGCTCCTCCAGAAGCTCGATGTCGCCCTCTTTTCCCTTCCCTTTGCCGATATTGGATAGAATCTTGAACATCTGCCGGATGCCCTCGCGGCAGGGAACGCATTTGCCGCACGATTCATCACTGAGGAAGTCAAGGAAGTACCTGGCGACATCAACCATGCAGGTATCTTCGTCCATGACAATCATCCCGCCTGAACCCATCATGGAACCGGCCCTGGTGAGTTCATCAAAATCCACTTTCATATCTAACCGTTCTTCAGGGATACATCCTCCGGACGGACCGCCGGTCTGCACTGCCTTGAACCTCTTGCCTCCGGGGATTCCGCCGCCCACCTTATAGATAATATCTCTCAGGGTGATTCCCATGGGCACTTCCACAAGGCCGGTATTGTTGATTTTGCCCACCAGAGAGAAAATCTTCGTGCCCTTGCTCCCTTCGGTTCCAAACTGAGCAAACCAGTCAGCGCCTTTATTGATAATCAGCGGCACATTGGCCCATGTTTCAACATTATTTAAAACGCTGGGTCTTTCCCATAGACCCTTGACGGCTGTGTGGATATATTTGGGCCTCGGCTCCCCTACCCTGCCTTCCAATGCCGTCATCAAAGCGCTCGACTCGCCGGAGACAAAAGCGCCGGCTCCCTGGTGCACTTTAACGGTGAAATCAAAGCCTGAGCCAAGAATATTTTTCCCAAGAAGACCATACTCCTCCGCCTGCTCGATAGCGATCGTCACATTCTCTACGGCAAGGGGATATTCCTGACGAACGTAAATATAGCCCTCGTGGGAGCCGATGGCATAGGCTCCGATGGTCAACCCCTCAAGGATGGAGTGAGGGTTTCCTTCGAGGAGCGCCCTGTCCATGAATGCCCCCGGGTCCCCCTCATCGGCATTGACGATCACATACTTTATTTCGTCAGGTCCATTTCGAGATTCCTCCCACTTTCTCCCCGTGGGAAAACCGCCCCCTCCCCTTCCTCTCAGGTCTGCCTTTTTGACTTCATTCAATACCTGTTCGGAGGTCATCCGGAAGAGAACTTTGGCTAACGCAGAATAACCGCCCAGCGCTAAATAGTCATCGATGTTCTTAGGATCAATCCTGATGTTATTTCCGATGATGTTTCGCACCTGATTCTTATAGAAGGGAATATCGGATTCACGGGATGCCTTCTCGCCTGTGGCCGGGTCAACATAGAGCAGACGATCGACCACCTTCTTCTGGAGGGTCTGAGAGACAATCTCGGGAACATCTTCAGGTTTGACTTCGAGATAGCAGATCTCCTCAGGATAGATCACCACCACCGGCCCTCTCTCGCAAAATCCAGGGCAACCGGTTCCTTTGGCATCCACGGCCGTCTCTAAGCCCTGTTTTTCGATCTCTGCCTGAAAGGCGGTGATCACCTCATTTGCGCCAGAGGCAAGACAACCTGTGCCGGCGCATATTGAAATACAAGTCCTGTTAGGGTCTCTCCGGGACACAATTCCGTTTCTAACTTTCTCTAACTCGTCAGGTGAGTTTATTCTTGGCATCATCTTCCCTTAATCGTACTAATTTAGCTTTTTGAAAAGAAGAGGGTCATGATTCAATGGATCAGAAAAATCATCATAAAATCCCCCTTAATCCCCCTTTGCCTGCCCTTGGCAGGGAAAAGATTACCAAAGGGGGACACCTTTTTTGCCTCCCTTTGGCAAAGGGAGGTTTGGAGGGATTTTATAAAACTTTTTCAAACCGCTAAAGTGTTACCCTTAATCGTACCTTTTCAACACATTTCCTATCTCGGCGGGCGCCACCTTACCGTGATACTTCCCATCGACTTCCATCACGGGCCCTAAAGCACAGCAGCCCAGGCAGTTCACCGTCTCCAGAGTGAATCTTAGATCCGAGTCCGTTTCGCCCGGTTTCACTCCAGTCAGATCCTGAACCGTGTCGAGGACGCGCGGCGCCCCACGAACATGACAGGCCGTCCCCATGCAAATGTGAATTTCATGCCGTCCTCTGGGAACCAAGCTGAAGGCTTTATAAAAGGTGACCATATGCTGGATCCGGCTTAACGGCACCTGCAATTTCGCGCTGATCCTCTCTAATACGTGCTTGGAAAGCCAGCGGTTTTCTTTCTGAATCTCCAACAATATTTGAATCAGCGAACTCGCATTCCCCTGATGTTTATCAATAATCTGGTCGATTCGATCGTTATCCATCATTCCTGTCCCAACCTTTGTCTTTCCCCGAATCCTGCCCTCTCAGTTATTGGGATAATTTCATTTCATTGATTACAGGAATCGATAGGTGGGGCCTGCTGCAGGTCTAACCCCGCCTCCAACATAGGCGGGACAGGAATGTCCCGCCTATCGGGTGTAATTAAAATTTTACTGCATCGTCATGAACCGTTCACCCTTCGAGAGCCTCAGGGCGAACGGTTCATTGATCGATCATATGTCTTATCCCGTTCATGGTGAGGCACTCGAACCATGAACGGGATTGCGATTCAGTCCCTCAGGCGAGGGCAAAGCGCTTCTGGCCTTCATCGAACTTGATGAATCCCTGTTTGACGGAACGATGAAGGTGTCTTCGTATTTCAGATGCATCCAGGCGTAACCTCTCAGAGATTTCTCCGGCGGAAAGGGGTTTTTCTCGCAGGAGCAGCATCATCTGACTGATCGCCAACGGATCCGCAATCAATTCGCGGAATAACCGGTCGCCTTCGTCACTCTTGAAAAATTCGATCACTTTTTCTTCTGTCTCAAAACGCACGATCAGCCTCTCTCTTTCCACCAGCTTAATATAGGGAAGCAAATTCTCAACGGCTTTCAGTCTGAAGGTCAAAGCATTCTGTTCTATTCCTTCCCCTTCCCCGATCGGCCCTAATTCCTGAAGTTTCTTGACGACGTTGTTCATCACTTCGGCAAAACGGATTCCCTCAGCCGCAGAGACCCATTCCAGCCTTAACCTCTGGGGGTTCACCCCTATCTGCTCCAACAATTTCCTGATGAGAAGCACCATGCTTAATGCATAGAGGTTCCCTTCAGTAGGATAATGACATTCGCCGGGCCAACAACCGCCGATAAAGACCCCGTCGGTTCCGTTTGAAAAAGCCCGGAGGATAAACGCCGGGTCGACTCTGCCGGTGCACATGACGCGCACCATCCTGATCTCAGGCGTATATTGCAGTCTGGAAACTCCAGCCAGGTCAGCAGCGCCGTATCCTCACCAATGGCATACAAAACCAAGGATTCTCGGGGTAAACTTGAGTACTTCGCTCATTCTATTTTCAACTCCCTAATTGGAAAATGAAGTCTCGTCTATCGTTGTCGAAGCCTGTATCGAAGCTCGTCTTTCGACGCGTGAAACTCGAGCATCCAGCAACAAGTTTCGGGCTTCCCCGGCCCGTCCTGTCGATCGGCCGGGGCGGGCGATACGAGCATCGTCACCCTTAACCGTTTGACTACGTCTCTCCAACTGCCGCGTCAATTTGGGCGACCAGTTCCTCATCGGTAAAGTGCTTCAACTGGATGGCCCCTGTGGGACACTTTGCGGTACAGAGGCCATCTCCTTCACAGAGGACAGAATTCACCCAGGCCTTCTTGCCTTGCGGTGTGTCACGAAACTCTATCGCGCCGCACGCGCACACTGAAAGGCAAACCCCGCAGGAGACACAGTCGCTCTCCTTCACCTCGCAAACAGCCCCGGAGGCTGTGATGGAATCCTTCGAAAGAATCGTCGCGGCCCGTCCCGCAGCCCCATAAGCCTGGCTGATCGTTTCCGACAGATGCTTGGGATAGTGAGCCATGCCGCACAGGAAGACGCCCTCTGCAGCAAAGTCAACGGGTCTCAGTTTCACATGGGCTTCCTGGAAGAAACCATCCGGGTTCAAGGCGACCTTGAAAAATCGGGAGATTTCAGCATTCGTTGCCAAAGGAACAACAGCGGCAGCCAGAGCGAGCAGGTCCGCATCTATTTCGAGCTTCTGACCGAGAACGGGATCGGCCACGGTAACCCTCAGAATACGATGCCCCCCCTCCTCGACAGCTTCCACCTGGGGTTTATTCTCCGGCTCATAGCGGATGAACTTCACGTCCCTGTTTGCCGCTTCCCGGTAAGAATCCTCAGCCAGGCCATACGTTCTCATATCCCGATAGAGAATGTAGATATCCATCCGGGGGTTTATTTCTTTCAGCTTCAATGCGTTCTTGACCGAATGGCCGCAGCAGACCCGGCTGCAGTAATTTCTTTCTTCATTTCTGCAACCTACGCACTGGATCATCACCAGACACTGGGAGTTGATCAGCCCTTCTTCTCCTCTGGCGATTCGCTCTCCCAACTCCACCTGGGTTAACACCCTGTCCTCTTTCCCGTAAAGATATTCGGCGGGCTTGTATTCCTCGGCGCCGGTGGCGATGATCGCTATGCCGTGACGTATCTCCCTGGCCATCCACCCGGCCTTCAGGGTGGTGGCGAAGTTGCCTACATAACCGGAAACGGTTGTGATGGTCACATCGGTGATGACATGAAGCAGGGGGTGCCGGTAGACCTTGCCTACGAGATCATTCAAATATTCCTGAACATCAAGCCCTTCAAGGGTGAAATGAATCTTCCGGGCCACTCCTCCCAGTTCCGAATCCCTTTCCACCAGGTACACCTCGAATCCCTGGTCGGCCAGGCTTAAGGCGCTGGTCATCCCGGCCACACCCCCGCCGACCACCAGCGCCCTCTTGTCGACCGGCAGCTGAAACTCCTTCAAGGGCTCAAGACGGGTCGCACGGGCCACCGCCATCCTCACGATATCCTTTGCCTTCCGGGTGGCCATCTCTTTTTCTCGAGCGTGAACCCAGGAGCAGTGCTCTCTGATATTGGCCATTTCAAAGTAGTATGGATTGATTCCTCCTTCACGAAGCGTGTCCCGGAACAGGGGCTCATGCGTCCTTGGAGTACAGGCGGCAACGACCACACGATTCAGCCCTTTCTCCCGGATCGTTTCAGCTATTTTTTTTGCCGTGTCAGTGGCGCACGCAAAGAGGGCTTCCTCCGCATAGACCACATTCTTCAAGCCCGAAGCATATTCGGCTACGGAAGGGACGTTCACCACCCTTCCGATATTCGCTCCGCAATGACAGACGAAAACCCCGACCCTTGGCTTCTCTCCCGAGACATTCCTTTCCTGTGGATATTCCCTTTCCGTTGACAGCTCCCCCCGGCGATAGGCAAGCAGCTGACTGCAAAGGGCGTCCGCCCCGCTGGCAGTAACGATCGACTCCGGAATGTCTATGGGGCCCTGAAACGCCCCGCTCACAAAAATTCCCCGGCGGGAGGTCTCAATGGGATTGATGGGATTGGTTTTACAGAATCCCTGTGGAGTGAGATCGATGCTGAACTTCTTGGCCAGGTCCTTCACATCATCGGGAGGGTTTAGTCCAACGGATAATACCACAAGGTCGAACTCCTCCTCCTTGACCCCGTCCTCATAGGTGGAGTAGCGTATGGTCACATTCTTGGTTTCGGGTATCTCTTTTCCGATTGAGACATAGCTTCTTATGAATCGAATCCCGGGAAGCTTTTCCGCCCTCTGATAGAATCGTTCGAAATCTTTTCCAAAAGACCGAACATCGTTATGGAATATGGTGCACTCTGCCTGAGCGTCATGGTCTTTTGTCAGGATCACCTGCTTCTGGGTATAGGCGCAGCATACGGCTGAACAGTAGCTGTTGCCCCCCGGGATCACCTGTCTCGAACCGACGCACTGTATCCACGCTATCTTATGGGGATGCTTCCTGTCGGAAGGCCGCCTGATCTCGCCTTCGTATGGCCCGGTGGAGCATAATATCCGTTCAAAATCAAGACTGGTGACCACGTTCTGCATCGTTCCATAGCCATAGTTGCCCTGAAGCTTCGGATCGAATATCTCATAGCCCGGAGACAGCACGATCGCCCCCACCTCCACTTCTATCTTTTCCGGCTTCTGGCAAAGATCGATAGCGTTATTCTTGCAGATCCCCTCACAGATGGCACATTTCTCATTTTTGAGGAAAGAGCATTTTTTAGCGTCGATGTAGGTGACCAGAGGAACGGCCTGAGAAAAATAGATGTGAATGGCCTTATTCAAAGACAGGTTTTGATTATATTCATCCTCGACCTTGATTGGGCAGTACTCAACGCAGGCGCCGCAACCGGTACATTTTTCCTCTTCGATGTATCTGGGCTTCTTGATCAGGGTGACGTTGAATTCACCTGCTTCTCCTTCCACCCTGTCCACTTCCGTATAGGTGAGGACCTCTATGTTGGGATGCCGGCCGACCTCGACCAGTTTGGGCGCAAGTATTCAGATGGAGCAGTCGTTGGTGGGAAAGGTTTTGTCCAGCTGGGCCATCTTGCCGCCAATGGCAGGCGCCCTATCGACCAGGTAAACCTTAAAACCCGAGGCGGCAAGGTCAAGAGAGGCTTGAACACCGCTGACCCCTCCGCCGACCACCATCACATCACCAGCATGACTGTCTGCGGAACTCTTGCGAATACTGTCTGCGAGATTCTTATAAAGTTGATCCATCTGTTCTTTTTCCACTTCCTATGACCTCATAAAGAGAGATTACACAGATTTTTCTAATCGGAGTAATCGTTTCATAATCGGTGTAATCAGAGATTTCTGGACTTTTTCAGAAATCTCCTAAATCACTTCCTGGAGAATCTCCGTGATGTCCTTAATCTGGATGGCCTCGCTATCCTTCACGGTTAACCTGCTATCCTCAAATTGGCTGATGCAATATGGGCAGGACGTGACCAGCACCTCCGCTCCAACCCCGATCGCTTGTTCCAGCCGGAGGTCGGAGAATCTTTCCCCCTTTGCCGTTTCCATCCAGATCCTGCCTCCCCCCATTCCGCAACAGAGGCTGTCTTCCCGCGTATCAGCCATCTCAACCAGCTCCAAACCGGGTATCTTCTTCAGGACCTCCCGGGGTTCGTCATAGATCCCATTATGCCGGCCCAGGTAACATGGGTCATGATAGGTCACTTTCTTCCCGTATTCCTTGGTGAACGGAAGTCTCCCCTCCTTCATCAGC
>JAGXTA010000045.1 GCA_018333535.1 Deltaproteobacteria bacterium
TGGGTTGGCTAAGGTAACTTTGGAGTCCTTGTGGGCTTGTTTGACCTATAACATCTGTCAATGGATTCGCCTTTGCTGGAAACCCCAGAGATTGGCTCAAGCCTAAGGGTAAACCGGTAGAGTACCCCCTTGGATTAAGACCGAGAGGGGAAATGGATGAATTGAGGTTAATCGATAGCTTTAAGTTCTTCATATTTGATGGTTAGTCGTCCATTCAAAAAATAAAATTCAATAACCCCAAACCCCACTGTAGCTGAATTTTTTCACAGCTTCAGGGGGATAAAGGGGGATTTTAAAATTATGCCGGGAAAATCTCCCCTCGCCCCTCTTTGCCAAAGAGGGGTATAATAAAAAGGTATTTGTATTATTGGAACCCATAACTGAGGGGTTACCCGTCCCGAGAAATTTTTCTGGACAAATCGTTATTTTCGGGGATAATTAATAAGGAGATAGGAGGCAGAAGGCAGAAGGCAGGAGGCAGGAGGCAGGAGGCAGAATAAAGAATGAAACCTCTCTTTATTATCATATTGATTTTGATCTTCGGATCGCCAGCCTATGGGGGGGAGCAGGGGCGGGCCCCCGCCCCGGGAAACGGATCAGAAAAGACATTTATTTACACTGCAAAGAAACTTGGCCTTCCTATCCTCAAAGCGAGCATTAAAATCGGAAACGGATATTCGGAACAGGGAAAGAATCTCCATAAGATTGAGGCTCAGGTGATTTCCCTGAAAGTTCCCGGATTTTTGTTCCGGATAAATAACCACTTCACTTCTTTTATGGAGATGAATTCTTTCTCTCCGCTCCGATACGTGAAGGAGATCGATCAGGAAGGACTTTTCATCCAGAGAAAAAATTATTCAGAGACCATCACCTTCGATTCCATCCTTCATAAAGCCATCGTAGAGAAGAAAGAGACCGGAGAGAGGAGAGAGGTCCTCTTTCCCTCCCATGCTTACGATCCTCTTGCTTTGTTTGCCCGATACCATTTAAAGGAGAGCCTCCCTCCGGATCAGGAGGTCCGGATATCGATCTTCGATGGGGTTAAGTTCCGGCAAATGGTCTTTCAGTCGAAGAGATCGAGGGTGATTTCGAAAGTTTTTGGAGAGGTGGATGCCGTCTGCCTCGAGTCGACCACCGCCTTCTCCAGCTTCGGAGAGAAAGAAGGAAACATTCGCATCTGGTATACGGCAAACGGGGATAAGATTCCAATCTCCCTGGAACTGGACCTTCCGGTGGGTGTAGTGAGGTTTGAATTGGAGGAGATCAGAGAAGGGTAATGAAAATGGTCAATCGGTCAGGGTAAAGGTTAGGAGGCCCGTATCGGTTAGGGTTGAAGAGAATATCGTTTAACGGTGACGACGCTGGTATCGAAGCAGGAAGCTCGATGCTCGAATTTCGACACATATGGGTTCGAGCCTCCGGTTTCGACAGTCGAGCATCGATACGAACTTCGACAACGATAAACATCATTTTCAATTTGACGATACGGGTCCCGCGAAACGCGGGATTACCGTTGCCGTTAGACGGAACCCATATTTTTGGATAATTATTCTATAGGAGGGAATCATGGCTACAAAGAAAACGGTGAAGAAAGTTTCAAAGAAGGGCGTAAAGAAGGGCGATGCCTACCAGTGTTATGTGTGCGGGCTGGTCGTCTCAGTGGATGAGGTCTGCGGATGTGTCGATACCTGCGATATCGTCTGCTGCGACAAACCGATGAAACCCAAGAAGTAGGCTTGAACGATTCATTTCTTTCCTGATAAATCGGCAGTAAACTTTTAAGCCTTTGCATCGTTGGTAAGGGCGAGGTGTATCCAAACGCATGGAGGAGGTTTGCATGAAAGCCCCTTATCGTGTTGAGGCGAAGGTGGTTGAGCAGAAAGGGAAGTGCGAGTTCGGGCATCGCGTAGGAGATCTGGTGACCTTCGATGGAGAAGGAATCGAAGGGAAGATTTGCTGGCATTCCCTCTGCAGTATGATGTATAAGGTTCACGGGATGCTCTACGGAGCGGACTATCCGTGGCTGGGCAATAAGGATGTTGGAAGCCATCCCTGCCCGGATTTCAAGAATCCGGTCATCTACGAAATCCGGCGATTCAAAGTAGAATGATCCTATGGAAAATATCTCTACCGATATCCTGGTGATTGGCAGTGGTCTGGCGGGTATGGTCTCAGCCCTGGAGGCTGAGAACGCAGGCCTTCAGGTCCTGATCACCGGCAAATTTACAATCGGATCGGGAACGAACACCACCCTGTCAAACGGGGCCTTCTCCGTGTCCAACTCCCTTTTTTCCAAAGAGGATCATCTCAGGGAGACCTTAAACACAGGAAAAGGATTAAACCATCCCGGGATGGTAAAAACCTTGATCGATAGAGGACCCGATGCCATGGAGAAATTGAAAGGCTACGGGGTTTCATTGATTGAGAATCAGATGGGATATTTCGTGGAGAGGCACAAGGGTTCAGCCTCATTGCCGGGAGTCCTTCTGACGAATCCATTGAAAGAGAGATTGAAAAACAGTTCCATCCGGCTTCTTCCAGGCCTGATCATTTTCGATCTGATCGTAGAGGACGAGAGAGTCCGGGGGGCCTTCGGTTTTTTAAACGACGGGAGACCCTGTCTCATCCGATCAAAAGCAGTCATATTGGCGGCAGGCGGGGCAGGCGCCATCTACCAAAGAAATGACAATCAAAGGGGTGCCCTCGGGGATGGATATGGTCTGGCCCTTCGGGCAGGCCTTCCCCTTCTCGACCTCGAATTTGTTCAGTTCTATCCCTTTGTGATTGCAGAGCCAAGGCTTCATACCTTCATGCTCTACCCTCCCTACCCGAAAGAGACAAGAGTGTTGGATGAGAGAGGGGAAGATCTTTTAGAGAAACTAAATCTTGGAGACGATTTGAATCGGGCGATCATTACCCGGAGAGACTCCCTTTCCTTTACCCTCTTTAAGGCTTCCCGAAACGGAGATATCTATTTTGACCTGACACGGGTTCCGGAGGAGAAGTGGAGCCATTATCCGCTCAATTTTCTCGGGCGATCGAAGTTCCCTTTTCGAGATCGTCCCTTTCTGGTCTTGCCGGCGGTCCATTTCTGTATGGGAGGAGTTGAGAGTGATGAGAACGGAAAAACCGCCCTCCCCGGACTCTATGCGGCAGGAGAAGTGGTCTGGGGAGTCCACGGAGCCAATCGTCTTGGAGGAAATGCCCTGACCGAATGTGCGGTCTTCGGTATTCTGGCCGGTCAGTCCGCCTCAGAATATGCAAGAGGAAGAGAGCCCGATCTTATTTCTGAACCCTTTAAGAGGAGATGGGAGAGGAAAGCGGGAGGTTACCTGAAAAAGAGCAGGGGGTCCTTCGATCCTCCAGCACGCATTCTCAAGGATCTGAAGGTTCTGGCCTGGAAACATGCGGGACCGTTTCGGGAAGAGAGCTCATTCAAGGAGGGGTTCGAGCGGTTAGCGTCGATAGAAAAAAAGATCGAGAAGGTCTATCCCGCCACCTTGAAAGATTTGTTCAGGAAGAGAGATCTGGAGAATGTGGCTCTTCTTTTAAAGGCTATCCTGAACGGGAGCTTGGCTCGAAAAGAGAGCAGGGGCTCCTTCTTTCGTCAGGATTTCCCGGATCAGAATGACCGGGAGTGGCTGAAAAATACCTATTATCGCCTTGAGAAGGGAGATCTCCAAATCACCCACCGACCCGTCTTGGAAACGTGAGGTTTTTGCTCTTGACATTGAGGGCAGGTCTAATATAAATTTAAGCCAACATTAATACTGAAAGGAGGTATTTCATGAAACGGTTCATCATCTTTGGGATTATCGCTCTATTTGTTTTTGGGGCTTCCACTGTGTGGGCCCAGAAGTCGGTTCGTCTCTCTATTGCCACCGGAGGAACCGGAGGGGTCTATTATCCGCTCGGCGGCGGAATGGCCAATATCATATCGAAACATATCCCCTATATGGAGGCAACAGCAGAAGTGACCACTGCCTCTGTAGATAACTGCCGGCTGGTGGGTGCGGGAAAGGCAGAATTAGCCCTGATCATGGCAGATACGGGGTGGGATGCATATCAGGCAAAGGCGCAGTTTAAGGAGAAGGTTCCTTTGAGGACCCTTGCGGTTCTTTACCCCAACAATATGCATATTGTTACGGCAGAGGGTAAAGGCATTGAGAAAGTGACCGATCTCAAGGGGAAAAGGGTTTCGACCGGGGCTCCGGGGAGCGGAACCGAGGTAATGGCCCTGAGGGTCATTGAAGCTTATGGATTGGATCCGACCAAGGATATGACACGGGACAAACTGGGCGTTTCCGAATCAGCCGGTGCATTGAAGGACCGAAAGATTGATGCCTTCTTCTGGGTGGGAGGCCTTCCCACTGCAGCCGTAACAGACTTTGGGGCCACCCCCGGGGTTAAAATAAAACTCATTGGCCATGTAGATGCGGTTCCAAAGATGAGGGAGACCTATGGGCCTATTTATGTGAGAGGGGTCATTCCTACCAAGACCTATCCGGGACAGGATGTGGATGTTCCAATCGCCGTGGTATGGAATCTGCTGGTCTGCCATGAAAATATGAAAGGGGATGTGGCCTATGATATCGTGAAGACCCTTTTCGAGCGCAAACCGGAGCTGGTGGCTGTGCATCGGGACGCGGGATGGCTCGCCCTGGAACCACAGGTCGGCGGCTCACCTATCCCCATACATCCCGGAGCGATCCGTTATTTTACAGAGAAAGGACTGAAGTTTAAATAATTGAGTAAGAAGAACTGGCTCCTCCTGACGCTGATTGGGCTTTTAATCGTGTTGGGAGGGGCCTTTATTTTTAAGAAGATCACTTTTCTCCATTTAGAAAACCTGGACCGTAGAAAGACACTCCAGATACGGACGAGCTCTTCCGAGCCCTTCTCCATCTTCTATGTCCATTCCATCTATCTCGAGCCTGTAATCGAAGAATTCCGGATCGAAAAGGGGGTCATTCTCCTTCAAGGAGTAAGAACGAAGAGTCCTGCGGTGATGGAATATTACGGATTTGAAGATACTAAAGAATTTCATCCCGTCACCCAGAGATTGGGGGCCATCTATTTTAAATGGGGAACCGGAGAGGGGCAGGGATTGATCGTAAGAGAGAGGAAGATCTATTTAAGCGAGATCGGAGAGAAAGGGAACCGGATTCGATTGAGGGTAGAGTCCGTTCCTCTGGGAGAATATCTTTTATTAAGAGTCTCAAAATTGAATTGACATGTTCTACAAAATCTCCCCTTGCCCCTCTTTGCCAAAGAGGGGGATTTTCCCTCCCTTTGGCAAAGGGAGGTGAGGAGGGATTTTAAAAAACAACGTCGTTATTATTATGAGATTGTTAATAAGGCATTTTCGGTTTTCCCGGCTTTTGCGTGGATAATACTTTATCGATCACCCTGAGGCTCTCGAAGGGTGAGGAGGGATGGATTAATCAGACAAGTCCTTTTTTCTCGTCTCATCCAGGCGGAGGCCTAATAGGTTTCCCTGTACAATGAAACCCATGGGATACGGACCTTCCACTATCTTCAGGTCAGGTCTTTGGAGGAGTTCTTTCTCATAAGTCTCTGAGATCTCCGTCTCATCCAGTTGAAGGGTATTCTTGATGTGAACGACTCGGCATCTCTCCGGCCGGATCAGACCGAGAGAACTGAAGGCGACGCTTAAGGCTTCCTGATCCGTTTCAAAATAGATAGGAATTGCTCCCTTTTCGAGACTGATCGCCGTAGCGCAGTTCATATAAGTAGCCGGATAATCGATCTTTTCTACAAGCCTTTTTGTGGTGAGATCAGCCAGACCGATTCCGATGGCATTGCCATTCGACGAAGCCGTAAGATCCCGCACAAAGATCCTTTTAACACGGGTCGGATGAGGAAAGGTTCCTGTGATGTCCCGATTTCGGCCTGTGACATTAGGATCCATTCCAACTCCGCTGATATCTTTCCCCATTTCATCCACGATTAACAGATCGATATCGTCAAATGGGAGTTTTGGCATCATCGCTTTTGCCTGAGATAAAAGGTCTTTTTCCCCCGACTCGATCTCTTCCGGCAGAAGGCCCATCACCCTGGCTGTCTCATCGTAGCCATTCTCAACAATTCCGAGTCCGAAGAGGATAGGAGCCTTCTCCAACACCACCCTCGCGGCATCCTCGATGATTTTGGGGAAACCGTACTCAATGGCCGCCTTATGAAAAAGGTCTGCTCCTTTTTGCTTACCCATACCGATGGCCATCATCTTCATCAACCCACTCTCAATAGGTCCTTTGAACTTGGTATGGGGTTTAATACGATTGACCACGATGATATGGTCAGCCCGAAAGGCATGCTGATCGATATAAACCGGAAGCCCTCCCTCTGTTCTGCCGATCTCCATGACTTTCATGGAAGAGAGGATCGGAGCGCCGATGACATCTTCAGTGACCTGATAATATTTGAGAAGAGCCACCTGGCCTTCAGCCGTGGCGCCTCCGTGGCTGCCCATAGCCGGAAAGAGGAAGTGTTTGGCCCCGAGGGCATTGAGGTATTCCACGATCGTTTTGAGAATCAGGGCAATATGGGATATTCCACGGCTTCCAGCAGTGATCGCCACCCGATTGCCCGGCCTGAGGGTTTCTCTCAGGCTCAGTTTTGTTAATTCCTCCCCAACCGTTCTCCGAATGTCTTGGACAGAAGTCCGATCAAAGGCCTGACGAATGCGTAACATTCTCGGATACATCATGACGATATTATTATTTATTAGTGTGTTTGTGTCAATCAAATGATCGTGACATTGAATTTTCTCTTGACATTAAAATAATGTTTCATTTAAGTTTAAAATGCTTTTATCCGGAGAGGTGAAGCATGGAAGAAGAAAAGATAAGACAGTTTGAAGAAGCAGTCATTACTGAGGAGGCTCTCAGGGAAGCGGAGAAGTATATCGAAGAGGAAGAGGGTCCTTCCCGAAGGCTCACGGGAAAGATAGAAATCTTTATCACCGCGGTGGCGGTGATCATGTCTCTGGTCCATCTATACGCAGCCATCGGCATCATCATGACGCATGTCCTGAGAGGAATTCATGTCATGTTTGTCCTCTTCCTCTCTTTTTTGGTCTTTCCCTCCTTCAAACGATTTAAGAACCGGATCGTCTGGTATGATTATATCCTCGCCCTGCTTGGGGTCGCAGTCATTCTCTATATGCTGATCGACTTCGATCAGTTCATTTACCGCTCTGTTGTTCCCAATTCCTGGGATATTGTTTTCGGAATCATTCTGATCTTTCTGGTCCTTGAGGCGACCCGCCGGACAACGGGCTGGATCATGCCCGCAGTGGTCATTGCTTTCATTATTTATGCCTTTATCGGCCCCGAGCTTCCAAAACCATGGACCCATCGAGGATATGACATTGACCGTCTGGTAGGCCACATGTATATGACCCTTGAGGGGATCTTCGGCGTTCCGATAGACGTCTCTTCCACGTTTATCATCCTCTTCACGATCTATGGCGCTTTTCTTGAATTCTCAGGAGCAGGGAAGTTTTTTATTGATTTCTCCTTTGCGGCCATGGGAGGAAAACCGACCGGCGCTGGGCGAACCGTTACGCTGGCCTCGTTTCTTTTGGGGGGACCCTCCGGAAGCGGTGTGGCGACCACCGTCACTCTGGGCTCGGTAGCCTATCCTATGCTCGCCAAAGCAGGCTACAGCAAGGATGCCGCAGGAGGCCTTCTCTCTGCAGGCGGGATTGGAGCCATTCTCTCGCCCCCTGTGCTTGGGGCCGCGGCTTTTCTCATCGCTGAGTTCTTGAAGATCTCCTATCTCGATGTGATCATCATGGCCTGCATTCCAACCTGCCTTTACTACTGGTCGATTTATTTGATGGTGGAAATTGACGCAAAGAAATTCGGGGTTAAAGATATTGCCGTGGACAAGACTTATAGCCTGTGGCAACTTACCTATCTCTACGGGTTTCATTTTATTTCTCTGATCGCCATTGTAGCGATCATGGTCCTCGGCTTCACCCCGATCATGGCGGTCTTCTGGGCAACGGTCGTGGCTTTTGCGGTCAGCTTTATCCGCAAGGAAACAGCCCTTACCCCTGGCAAACTGGTGAAAGCACTAAGAGGAGGTTCGATCGGTGTTTTAAGTGTGGCCTCCACCTGCGCGGCCGCAGGGATCATTGTTGGAGTCGTAACCCTCACGGGGTTGGGGTTAAAGTTTAGCTCCATCATCATTGCCTATGCCGGCGGAAATCTTTTGCTGACGGCGATCTACACCGCCCTGATTGTTTGGGTGATCGGTTTAGCCGTTCCGGTCACGGCCTCTTACATCATCTCTGCGGTGATTGCGGCTCCCGCATTGATCCAGCTTGGGGTTCCGGATTTTGCGGCCCATATGTTTGTTTTCTACTATGCCCTCCTTTCAGAGGTTTCTCCTCCCACCGCGCTCTCCTGTTTTGCCGCGGCTGCGCTGACCAAAGGAGACCCTTATAAGACGACGATGTATGCCTGGAAATATACCCTGCCGGCATTCATCGTGCCCTTCATGTTTGTGCTTGATCCTAAAGGCGTTGGGATTTTGCTCAAGGGACCTGTCATCGATGTGATCTGGACGACGG
Source organism: Deltaproteobacteria bacterium (assembly GCA_018333535.1). Classification (GTDB taxonomy): domain Bacteria; phylum Desulfobacterota; class BSN033; order BSN033; family UBA1163; genus RBG-16-49-23. Next base: position 8,603 of record JAGXTA010000045.1, read on the forward strand.
TCACCGCCTTTATAGGGGTTGCCTCCCTGGCAGGAGGTGTGGAAAACTGGTTCTTTAAAAAGACGACCCTTTATGAACGGATCATGTTGCTGGCAGCAGGCTTGCTCCTGTTCTACCCTGTTGCCTTCTACGATATCATCGGATTCGGCTTGATGGGCCTGGTCATCGTGTCTCAGAAGTTAAGGAGAAGATGAGAAGAAGTCTAAAAACCTTTCTGCCCCTTCTCTGCTTCCTCCTGACGGGGTGCGGAAATTTCTTCTACTTCTCCAAATTGGGATGGCACCAGTCCTTCATCACCTTTCAGAGCGTTCCCGTTCAGGAGGTTATCGGGGACGAAACGCTGGAAGATGAGGGAAAAAGGAAAATCCACATCATCCAGGAGGTGAAGCGCTATGGTGAGGAGAGGCTGGGATTGCGAAGGACAGGGAGTTACACAAAATATTTTGAAGTGAAAAGGCCTGTCCTTCATATCATCACGGCGACCGAAAAAGACCGCCTTCACCTTCATCACTGGAACTTTCCGATCATCGGCAGAGCAACCTACAAAAGCTTTTTCACCCTAAAGGGAGTTTTGAAGGAGAAGGAGTCCCTGGAGAAAAAAGGTTATGACACCTATCTCCAGCAGGCGGCCGCCTATAGCACGCTCGGATGGCTGAAAGACCCCATCTTTTCGACGATGCTGAAATGGGATGAACCCACCCTGGCCAACATCATTCTCCACGAGATGGCCCATGCCACGGTCTATTTTAAAGGAGAGACCGATTTCAACGAGCAGGTGGCGACTTTCATCGGAAATCAAGGGGCAGTCCATTTTCTGACTGAGAAGTATGGTCCCGGTTCAAAAGAGGTGGCCCTGGCGATCGATTATCAGGGGGATGATCTGCTTTTTTCGAAGTGGATCGATCAGGCATACAAACGGTTATCGGGATTATATGAGCAACCCGTTTCGAGAGAGGAGAAGGTGAGAGGAAGGGAGGAGATCTTTCAATCGATTCAAGAGAGTTTCGTGGAGATCAGAGATCAGTTTAAAACGGATTGTTATAAAGATTTTGGCGGAAAGAGACTGAACAATGCAGTCCTCATGGCCTACCGGCGATACTTCCACCGCCTCGACCGGTTTGAAGCCCTTTACGAAAGGTTTGGAAAAGATCTGAAAAGGGTTGTTGAGTTTTTCAAGGAGATTAAATCTTCAGGAGACGAAAGGGCTTTAACTTCTTTTAAAGAGTGAGATTCTTAGATTTTTTTAACTCCGAACTCGGAACTCCCCGCCCCGATTCTATCGGGGCGAACTCCGAACTTTTGTCTACCTCTCCCTCTTTCCCTCAATAAACTCCTCTACCATTAGTTTGGCTTCATTATCAGGGAATTGGATGAGGGGATGTTTCATCGCATAGGCGGAGATGGAGAGGAGGGGGCCCCCAATGCCACGGTTGCGGGCAATTTTGCAACATCGGATGGCATCGATGGTGATCCCGCCGCTATTGGGAGAATCTTCAACCGAGAGTCTCAGTTCGAGATTCAACGGAATCTCTCCGAACCCTCTTCCTTCCATTCTGAGAAAACAGACCTTGTTGTCATTCTGCCAGGGGACATAATCGGAAGGGCCAATGTGAATATTTTCCGGCTCAAGAGGAACTCCTAACTGAGACTGAATCGCTTCGGTTTTGGAGATCCGTTTATTCTTCAAACGACTCCGGTTGAGCATATTGAGGAAGTCGGTGTTGCCGCCCGTGTTAATCTGATAAGTCCGGTCCAGTTTTACTCCGCGGTCCTCGAAGAGTCTGGCCAGCGCCCGATGGATGATGGTGGCGCCCATCTGGGATTTCACATCGTCACCCACAGCAGGGATGCCTTTCTCTTCAAATCGTTTTGCCCACCCGGAGTCCGAGACGATGAAGCTGGGCATACAGTTGATCAGGCTGACCCCTGTGTTCAGACAGGCTTCCGCATAGAATTGAGTCGCCAGATCCGAACCCACGGGAAGATAGTTGAGAAGAATTTCCACTCCGGATTCTTTGAGAACCTTTTCCACATTGCAGGGTTTCTCGTTAGCCAGGACGAAAATGCGGTCTTCGGGGTAATCCTTCATATGTTCTGAAACACCATCCAGCACTTCACCCATTGAGACGATGACGCCTGAATCGTTGAATTGGGAGAAGATGGTCCTGGTGCAATTGGGCCTGGCGAAGATCGCCTCTCTGAGAGGTTTTCCCACTTTTCTCCGGTCGATATCGAAAGCCGCTCCCACCTCGATATTCCAGGGCCTGTAGCCTCCGAGATCCATATGCATCAGGCCGAGGGGTTCGAATTTTGGGTTCTTTCGACTGAGATCCCTATAGAATTCAATCCCCTGGATGAGAGCGCTGGCACAGTTTCCGACACCTACGATGGCAATCCGGATCGAATTCTTTTTCATAACGATTCAGCCTTTCCGAAAACAATCTGTCTTTTTTCAATTAAACTAACTATCTCATTTCATTCCGATTGTCAAGAAAATTGGGGAATCCTTTCTGGTGAGAAACCACTTATTTCTTGACTTCTCTTTTTTTATTTGTTAACTTCCGCAGCAATCCATCGTTCCTCAAGGGTGTCCACCGATGAAAAAAAGAGGGAAATCCGCCATTCTCCAGCATCCCGTTCGCTCTCTCGAAATGAAAAAGACCCGGAGCCTTTACGATCTGATCCAGGCCTTTCAGCACACCTCCTTCCAGAGCCGCAACCTCTTCAAATGTTTTGAGGTGTTTCGTAAGATGCTGAGCGATCCTGCCTGCATCATCTTTATGGGATTGTCAGGAGCGATGATTCCTGGCGGAATGCGGCAGGTCATCCGCGATATGATCGAGATGAAGTTGATCGATGTCCTCGTCTCCACGGGCGCCAACATCTTCCACGACCTCTTTGAAAGCTTTGGGTATCGGCATTATATCGGATCGGTGGAGGGGGATGACGATGGACTGCGAAAGCACCGGATCGTGCGGGTCTATGATGCCCTGATGGATGATCACGAGATTAATCAAGTCATTAACCTCCTCTCCGAGGTTCCGGAAGAGTTAGGGGAGAAGGTCGTTTCTTCAAGGCGCTATCTGGAGGTTTTGGGTAATTGCCTCAAAGATGACAAATCGATCCTGAAGACAGCCTCCCGGTGCGGTGTTCCCGTCTTTATCCCCGCGCTCAGTGACAGTTCCATCGGCATCGGCCTGACCTTTCTCCACGCCCGGAAGAAGAATTCTTCCGAAGGACTGATCATCGACCAGATCCGGGATAGCTTTGAGATTGCGCAGTTAAAGAGGATGGCCAAAACGACCGGGGCGATCTATATAGGAGGAGGCGTTCCGAAGAATTATATTCAACAATTGGGCCCTGTGAGCGAGCTCCTTTTCCGGAGAGAGAGCGGCCACCAGTTTGCCTTTCAGGTGACCACGGATGACCCCAAATGGGGCGGCCTCTCAGGCTGCACCTTTGAGGAGGCAAAGTCCTGGGGAAAGATTGAGAAAGAATCGGCCTATGCCGCCGTCTATATGGACGCCACAATCGCCCTTCCTTTGCTGGTCGGGGCAGTTTTTCAAGAGGGAAAGATCTGCCAAAAGAGAAAGAGACGCCAGTTTATCTGGGAGGCCGACCGGCTCAAGTCGATCAAATTTGTTTAACGCTCCATGATGATTTAATCGAATTTCCATTCTTTTCCACCTTTCGGAGTTGATTTGCATCCGAACTTCTCAATCCGCAATCCACAATCCGAAATAAGAAAAGGGCTTGAAAATAGGCCAACAAGGGTTATATTATATCTATAACTTGCGAAAAAAAAGGAGTTTAGTGTTCATGAAAGATTCCGATTCAAAGATTCCGGACCAGAAGGAATTAGAGAAGGAGCTCAACGAGTATTTAGGGAAGAAGTATGGAGACCGAATCCGGCTGGTGGTTCCCATGCTCTTTCCCAAGCCCCAGGCCGAAGAGGTCTCGAAGGATGAGAAAGAGGCCGGTGAGAAGAAGAAAAAGATCCAGTTTGATCTGAAGCCCGAGGAATTGGAGGCCTTTCTCAATGACTACATCATCCGGCAGGAAGGGGCAAAGGAGATCCTGGCCACCAAGATCTGCACCCACTTCAAACGGATCAAGTTCACCGAGATGACAAAGGGAAAGACCCGATATGAAGGTGTGGGCCACATCAAGAACAATATCCTGATGGTCGGGCCGACCGGCGTGGGCAAGACCTACCTGATCAAATTGATCGCAAAGAAGATCGGTGTTCCTTTTGTCAAGGGGGATGCGACGAAGTTCAGTGAGACCGGTTATGTGGGAGGGGATGTGGAGGATCTCGTCAGGGATCTCATTTATGAAGCCGATGGCGATATGGAGATGGCTCAGTATGGGATCATCTATATCGATGAGATCGACAAGATCGCTTCGTCCAACCATACCATCGGCCCGGATGTCTCCAGGACGGGAGTCCAACGGGCCCTCCTCAAGCCGATGGAAGAGACAGAGGTGGATCTCAAGGTTCCACACGACCCCATCTCCCAGTTAGAGGCCATCGAACATTACCGGAGAACCGGAAAGAAGGAGAAGCGGACGATCAATACGAAACATATCCTCTTCATCATGAGCGGAGCCTTCAATGGTCTGGAGGAGATGGTGAAGAAACGGCTCAACCGGGAGGGGATCGGTTTTGGGGCGGAGATCCGCTCCAAGGATGAAAGAGCCGAATATCTCAAACAGGCAAGGGCCGAGGACCTCATCACCTTTGGATTCGAATCGGAATTTATCGGAAGGCTTCCGGTCGCCGCCATTTTTGAGAGACTTGAAATTGGGGATCTCTATGCGATCCTTAAGAACCCCAATAACCCCATCATTCTCGGAAAGAAAAAAGATTTCAAATCCTATGGGATCGATATCCAGTTTGAAGAAGACGCCCTCTACGAGTTAGCGGTGAGGGCTTATGAAGAAAAAACAGGAGCGAGGGGACTGGTCAGCGCTGTGGAGAAGGTGCTCCTCAAATTTGAGAAACGGCTTCCCTCAACCGATATTCGCCAATTCGTCGTCACCCGGGAAGTGGTCGAACACCCGGAGCAGGAACTGGGACGATTGCTCCAGGACCCCATGCATCCCGAGAGGCTGGCTCAGTTTGAGAAGCTTCTTTCACGGGAGAAGAGGGAGTTAAAGGAGTCGGTCATGAACAGGGAAGGGGAGTTTCGCAAACGTTATGGGATTGCTTTCCCGGAGAGCCGAATCGACCTCATCGCCCGCCGGATGCTCAATAAGGGTTACGATGTCAACACCGTGTTTGAAGAGGTGGTCGAGGTTCAGCGAGAGATCGAGGAGTTTGAGAAAGACTTCCAGCAGAGAAATGGGATCCGGCTCCAATTTGACGGAGAAGCCATTGATCGGATAACGGAGATGGCCCTCGAAGAAAATATGAAGGGTGAGATGGTTTGCTCCCGCCTATTAAAAGATTATGAGCATGGGATGAAATTGATCCGGGACAGAATGGGCCGGAAGGAGTTTGTGATTACGAAGGAAGCGATCGATGATCCTGAAGGATATCTCAATCGGGTCATCCAGGAGGTCTATAGCAGGCGGTTCGATTTAGAGGCCGAGGGTAACGGATAATGGCGAACAGAGATTATTATGAGGTTTTAGGCGTCAGCAAGACCGCCAGCGACGAAGAGATGAAGCGGGCTTACCGGAAACTGGCGATGAAATACCATCCGGACCGGAATCCGAACAAGAAGGAGGCGGAAGAACGCTTCAAGGAGATCAACGAGGCCTATGCGGTTCTGAGTGATAAGGAGAAACGAAAGCAGTACGATACGTTTGGCGCCGATGGATTCCGTCAGCGATTCACCCAGGAGGACATCTTCCGGGGATTCGATTTTGATGACCTTCTCTCGGGCCTCTTCGGTGGAAGGGGGCGGCGAGAGTTTAAGTTTGGGGGGACGAGGAGTGGCGTCGATTTCGGAGATCTTTTCGGTGGTTCATACGGTTACCAGGATATGGGCCGGATGGGCCAGAAGGGAGAAGACATCCTTTATGAGTTGACGATCTCTCTTGAAGAGGTGGCTTCAGGCGGAGAGAAGAGGATTTCCTATCGCAAAAATGGCAGGGTGGAGGAAGTATCCGTAAAGATTCCGAAGGGAATGCCGGCCGGGAAGAAGCTGAGGCTTGCCGGAAAAGGGATGGAGGGGAAAAAAGGCGGGCCTCCGGGCGATCTCTACCTGCAGATATCCATCCAGGAGCACCCCATCTTTACCCTGGAGGGAGATGACCTTATAGTGGAGAAAGAGGTTAGCTTTTCAGAGGCCGTCCTGGGAAGCTTTGCTGAAGTTCCCACCCTTGAGGGGACAAAGAAAATCAAAATTCCTCCGGGCACTCAGAGCCATACGAAGATGCGTTTGAAAGGGCTTGGCCTTCCCCACTTTCAGAAAGAGGGCAGGGGAGATGAATATGTGAAGGTGATTGTGAAGATTCCCAAAAGGGTGTCAGAAAAAACAAAAAGTCTGATCCAGGAGCTTGCCAAAGAAGGCATCTAAATTCTCAATTTACAATTTCCAATTCATAACTCATAACTCATAACTCTCAACTCTCAATCCATCTTTTGCCCGCGTTGACTTTTCCAGTGATCTGTTATAAATAAACTCGAAAGAGTCCGTTATCCGAATCAGGAGGAAAGAGATCATGGCCGAGAAGACCTATGAAGAAGTGCCTGTTGAGAAGTTACGCTGGCGGTGCGATCCCAATTCATTCCCTATGGAAACCACCGAAGCGATTGAGCCCTGTCAGGAGATCATCGGTCAGGAAAGAGCCCTGGAGGCGATCCGGGTTGGGCTGGAAATCGAGAGCATCGGATACAATATCTTTGTGACCGGACTGGCAGGCACAGGCCGCTTCACTACGATCAAAGCGGTCTTCGAAGAGATGGATGTAAAAGGGAAGATTCCCAATGACCTCTGCTATGTCAACAACTTCAAGAACCCGGATATGCCCCATATGCTCAGCCTTCCAGCGGGGCAGGGAAATGGTTTCAAAAAAGAGATGGAGACCCTGATCGAAGCCTTGAAGAAGAAGGTCCCCCTCATCTTTGAGAACGAGAACTACCTCAACAAGAAGAAAGAGCTGGTTGAGGGATTTCGGAACAGGCAGGCCGAGATGTTCCGGGAGTTTGAAAAGAAGGTGAACAAGGAGGGTTTCGCCCTCGTTCAGATCCAGATGGGGCCCTATTCCCGTCCGGGTATTTTCCCGGTGGTGGAGGGGAATCCGGTCAACATTGAGCAGCTTGAAACGATGGTGGAGGAGAATAAATTCTCCAGAGAGGAGATCGAGAGGATCAAGGGAAAACAGGCCGAACTGGTCAGCGAATTGGAGGATATCTTTAAGGAGACCCGGAAATCGGAGAAGGAGATCAAGGATGAATTATCCGCTCTGGATACGCAGATGATCTCTCCGGCCGTCAAAGACTCCATTACAGACATTAAGGAAAGGTTTAATTACGAAAAGATTCATCACTACCTGGATGGGGTCCAGGAGGATATCGTGGCCAATTTCCATCGTTTCAGGGAGAAAGAGGAGTCTTCCCCTTCGCCCATTCCAGGGTTGGTTCTGCCTCAGCCGGCGGATACATTTGCCGAATATCAGGTCAATGTCCTGGTCGATAATTCCGAGACCAAGGGGGCGCCCATCATCGTGGAGATGACGCCAAACTACCGAAACCTTTTCGGCACCATCGAGAGAGTAGTTGATCGCTCCGGAGTCTGGAAAACCGACTTCACCCATATCAAAGCAGGGTCATTTCTGAGGGCGAATGGCGGGTATCTGGTTTTCAATGCGCTGGACGGCCTCGTGGAACCAGGGGTCTGGCCCGCCTTGAAGCGGACCTTGAAGAATCAGGTGATGGAAGTTCAGACTTTCGATCCCTTCTATTTCTTTGCCACCACTGCGCTCAAGCCGGAGCCCATCGAGTGCAATACGAAGATCATCATGATCGGTGACACCCATCTCTATCACCTCCTCTTCAATATGGACGATGACTTTAAAAAGATTTTTAAGATCAAGGCGGACTTCGATTCGGTCACCGGCAAGGATGAAGATAAAATCCGGCAGTATGCCTCCTTCATCCGGAAGGTCTGCGATGAAGAGAAATTGAGGCCCTTTGATCGAACGGGTGTGGCAGCGGTTGTGGAGCATGGGGTGAGGATTGCAGGAAGGCAGAAAAAGCTCTCCACACGATTCCACCTGATTGCCGATCTCCTGAGAGAGGCCAACTACTGGGCTGGGAAGGATGGTTCTCCGGTGGTCAAAGAGTCCCATGTGGACAAGGCCATTGAGAAAAGGGCTTATCGATTGAATCTTGTGGAGGAGAAGATTCAGGAGATGATTGATGATGGGACGATCCTGATCGATTCCGATGGAATGGTCGCAGGACAGGTCAATGGCCTCTCCGTCTATAACCTGGGGGATTACGCCTTCGGGAAACCCTCACGGATTACCGTCAAGACCTCCCTGGGAAAGGCTGGAATTATTAATATTGAGAGGGAAGTGGAGATGAGCGGCCCCATCCATAATAAAGGGGTCTATATCCTTTCGGGATACCTCCGGGACAGATATGCTCAGGACAAACCGATCACCATGAGCGCCAGCATCTGTTTTGAACAGTCTTACAGCGGAGTGGAAGGGGACAGCGCCTCCTCCACGGAACTCTATGGACTTCTTTCGAGCCTTTCCGGCCTTCCTCTCCGGCAGGATATTGCCGTGACGGGTTCAGTCAATCAGAAAGGAGAGGTTCAACCCATCGGCGGGGTGAATGAGAAGATCGAAGGGTTTTTTGAAGTTTGCAAGGCAAAAGGTTTAACGGGAAAGCAGGGCGTGATGATCCCTCACCTCAATATCGATGATTTAATGTTGAGAAAGGATGTGGTACAGGCGGTTCAGGAAGGGAAGTTTCGTGTCTATCCGGTCAAAACCATCGATCAGGGGATTGCGATCCTCACCGGTGTGGAGGCAGGCGAGCGGCTGGAGGACGGGCGTTTTAAAGAAGGCACGGTCAATGACCTGGTGGACAGGAAACTTCAGGAATTGGGAAAGAAGATCAAAGAGTATGAGGGGGGCGGAGAAGAAACCAAGGAGAAGAAGAAAAAGGGGGGAAAAGCCTCCTGCAATGGATAGAATCGTCAGTTGCCAAACCGGACATGGGCAAGCCGCTCTTCAAGGCTTCGAATGGCGATGGATTTGAAATCTTATGGGAAACAGAGGATTTCCTTTTAGGTGAATTCCGGGAGGGTAAGGAAACGAGATGGTTGATCCACAAAAGGTTCGCCTCGAAGCCTTTACGAACGGCTTGCCCATGCCTGTTTGGATAAAGGTTTATGCAATATATGGATAGAATCGTTCTGGATCAGAAGCTCGAAACAAGGAAAAAAGTGATCATCGAAGGGCCTCCGCTGGAGGCCCTTCGATTTCAAGGAGGCCGTGCCGGTAGCATTATCACCGTGACCGATGCTGAAGGGAAGGACTTCAGAGCGAGAGTTCTTCGACTCTCCGGAGAAAGGGCTTCTGTTCTCACCTTTGAAACTTTTCAATCACCCACAGAATCACCTCTTGAAATTATCCTCCTTCAAGCGCTCCCAGAAAAGGAGAGAATGGAACTGATCATCCAGAAGGCGACCGAGCTGGGTGTTTCAGCGATCGTCCCTTTTAAGTCCGAGAAGTCTATTTCGCTGGAGGAGAGGGAGACTAAACAAAAAAAGGCTCACCGATGGCAGAAAATCGCGATCAAAGCTGTCCAGCAATCGAGAAGGGCAAGGGTGCCGAAGGTGGAGCCTTATCGCTCTTTCATTGAATCTCTGGAGTTTTGTAAAGAGGATGTGTTGAAGATCCTTCTCTGGGAGAAAGAAGGCGAGGGCCTCAAAGATGCCCTCAAAAAATATTCCACATTACATCCCCCCTTTGGAAAAGCCTATCTGATGGTTGGGCCCGAAGGAGGATTTACCGAAGAAGAGGTGAGATTGGCTGAGAAGAAGGGATTCATACCCGTGAAACTGGGCCAGCGTATTTTAAGGACCGAAACCGCCACCATCACCCTCATTGGAATCCTTCAATACGAACTCGGTGACCTTGGTTAATATTTAAAGATGGGGATGACTGGTTAGGCTGCGACTTTTTCTTTACGTCTTCCGGAACTGCTACTCAAGGATTCCCGTTCGAGGATAATTTGTTTTGCGAGAAAAATTTTTGCAAGACTTTGATAAGGCACATCCTTCTTATTTGCGAGGGTTTTGAGCTCAACCAGCAAATCTTCTGGGAGACGAATAGAGATAGATTTGAGTGAGGGCTTCAGATTGGGAAATGAGCTCCTTTTGAACTTTTTCGAATCAAAATAATCCAGAGGGGAATGAATAGCCCAAAATCCTCGTTCTTCGTCTTCATTCTTAAAATTCGGAATTTTTCTTTTCATTTTCTTCATAGAATTTTCTCTCCTTACTATTCATGTCTCGTGCGGAGATGACTCTGAGCAGATTGCCTCTCTTCGTGAATATCACCACGAGGAGACGACCCGAATCTGTCTTGCCAAATCCGGCCCATCGCTTTTCAGCAACCGAGTGCCCCGGGTCGTCGAGAACGAGGAGTGGTTTGTTAAAGAACACCTGCTCACACTCCCAGTTGTGAACATTGTGTTTGAGCAGGTTTTTATCACTATTACCTTGGTCCCATTGGAAGCTAACAAAGCTGCCAAAAACATCTTCCATGGCTTGTTATTGTATATGACAGGGATATACATGTCAAGGCTTTTCTGCAGAAGGGAGAGGGGAGTTTGTTATGCCTATTTAAACTGTGTAACTATCAGCCATCCCTGCTTGCGGCAGACCCTGAACCTAATATGGTACAGGGCAGGCAGGCGCTGAAGTAAAAACCGAGTTACCGATGCCTGACACCAATTCTCAATGATTCTGTGGTCACGTGGATTTTCGTGCTCTGTCATTAACGGGTAATGGTTGTTTCTCCACGAGTTTCTCTTGTAATCTTTTTGCTTTGTCCCTAACAAATTTAATCTGCTCTTCTACCGAAAGGTTTTTGGTTTCCTCATAGTGCTTATCTCTGATCTTGCGGACCATCTCAATTGCCTTGACCGCCATAGGTTGTCACCTCCCTCGGTGAAAAAATCAAAATTGGTTTATAACCCATCTCGATATTAACGGCATTGAATTTCTGGATCTTTTCGAAAAACGATATGGGTGACCCCTCTTCTCCACAACGCTATACCACGTCAGCTCGACTCAATTGTTGGGCGATGTATTCCACCCTTTCTTCGAATAGAACCAACTGTTCGGGCTTCGGCTCAACGCCGTAATTGTGTATTCGGATGTTTGCGGAAAAGTTGAAGATGAGAGCCTCAATAATAGCTCTGCGGTTTTCAATCTTACCGCCCGAATGAAAGAAATGATCGCGCGTAACAATATTGAACTTGCTCCACAGTTGACCGATCATTGGATTTTCGCGAAAATCATTGTGGTGCCAGGTGGAGAGTATGAAACGCGCTGGCGTCTTGTAGAGGAGATCAAACAATCTCTTTTCATCCTCATCAGTCCATCCACTAAAGTAATCAACATACCTGCCCAGATACGGCGGATCGCAGTAGATGATGTCATCCTTGGTGGCCAGAGGAATCACCTTCTCAAAAGGCGCCACGATGAATTCCCATTCTGGCTGAATTAGGCAAGCAACATCGTGAACCTGATTGACGATTTTGGTAACGTAGGAACGATTGAATCGGTCAGGCTTTTGACAGAAGGGGATGTTCCATCCACCATTTCGATTGAAACGCATCATACCATTGAACCCGGCCCGTGAGAGAAAGAGGAAGTCCAAAGGATTCTGCGAAGTATTGAATCGATCTTTGACAACTCTAAAGTAGGCGTAACCATCATTCGACGCTTCCCTCAACCGCTGTCCTTCAGTTTCCAAAAATCTCCGAACTGAGGATGGGGTAATCTCGCGTTCCTTGACCTTTTGATAGAATCTTATGACATGCGGGTTGATATCGCTTAGAAGTGCTTTGCGGAAACCAGAATTAAATGCGACGACTCCGGTGCCCAAGAATGGTTCTATCCATCGCCCATGTGCTGCAGGCACCAAAGCCTGGATCCAGGGTACAAGTTTTGTCTTGATGCCTTGGCTCTTTATCGGAGGGACGATTACTCGCATAAGCCCTCCTCGTCCCGCAACTTCTTCTTCGACCGCAAGGGCACAATCTTGCTCTTGTCACCGGCTTTGAAGTCCAAATAATCCTTAAGAGACCGTATCGGGATTGCTTTACCTTTCTTCATCATTGTTGTGACTCCGTAGTTCATCCAATACTCATCGAACCATCCCTCGCCGAGCTTTGCAAACATACCATTCCCAACCAAAATGTCCTTTATCCACGTGATTGACCCAATGTTTGCAGTGTTTCCTGATCCTTGTCGGTCGGATGCTAATTTCCACTTCTCGCAGACAAAGAACTGAAAGTCTTTGACGACAGAGGCGATTGAGCGAAGGTTCTCGACCCGGGTGACTCGGTACTTGCGAGGAGTTTACCATTTCCCTCATCTTCCAATTCCTTCGCCCGGATAACTTCTGTTTCGCCCAAGTCCTTAGAGTCTGCTCTCGTCCCAAAACAAGCGCGAATGGGAAGGCAAATCACAGTCGACGTGGGGAGCCGGAAAACCGGCCGAAATTGCGATCAATTGGTTAGCCTTCCCCAAACTGAAGTCATACCCCTCCCTTCCATTGCTTGATTCCCTACGGAATGTGAGACACGGTTTAAGTCAATTCTCCTTTGTTGCGTATTGGTAAGAGGTGATGGTTACAAAAACAGCCCGATCCAGTTTTATTTCATTAAGTGACCCGACACATCTTAATCATTGAGAAGGCTCTGAGATAACTTTCAGGAAGTACTCGGCGATACGAGGAGTTGATACGTTCGACGGCGCCAAACCCCGATTTTTAAATCGGGGTAATGGTTCGACAAGCCTCTCGACAGGCTCAAGGCCCAGAGCCTCTCGGCCCTGAGCTCGAGGCCGAAGGGTTTATCGAAGGGGCTCACCATCCCGATCAGAGTCGAGGGAAAAGCGCCGCTCAGTATCAACCCTGAGGGCTTCGACTGAGCTCAGCCGAATGTCCATACCCCGGGCGCCTGTCCTGAGCGAAGTCGAAGGATCAGACCGGGGAGTCGAATGGGTTGATTTTTCGATCCATATCCTCCTTTTGGTGACTGAAGTCCTTTCAAACTCTATACAGGGTATTACCACTTTGGAATGGGCTGGGGAGAGATGTATTTCTTGATAGCTTTGAGGCTCCTCCAGAGATGAGCCTCCTCGTGGGGTTCGAGTGTATGGATGGGGGTTAATCCCCATCGTGAAAAGAGGCTGAAAAGCTCCCTGAAATCGAATCCTCCATCGCCTATGGGCAGATGGTCATCCATCTGCCCGTGATTGTCGTGAAGGTGGACCTCGACGAGATATTCTTTCAATGACTCCATCCAGAGGGGAAGAGGGGTTTTGCTGAAGACATGGTGGTGACCGGTGTCGAAACAGAGCCGGAAGTGCAGCGAATCGATCTCTTTCAGAAGCATTAGCAATGAATCAGGGCTTTCTTCATAGACATTTTCAAGAGCGATCGTGAGCCTCCGTTCTTTCGCCTCCTCTACCAGAGGTTTCCATGTCTGGAGACTGCTCTCAAACCAGAGACCGACGTCTCCATCGAATTTCCACTTCTCATATCCGGGATGGAAAACAATCGCTTTCGGCTTGAACAGGGTGGCCAGATCGATTGTTCTTGAAAATCGCTCCAGCGTCACTTCCTTGATTCTTTTGTCCACTCCTCCTGGACTTAAATCCATAAAGGGGCCATGGATGGTGATCTCGAGTCCGTTTCGTTGAAGGGTCTCTGCAAGTTCTTTTGCTTCTTTATCATTGCAGGCGTCGAGATCTTCGGCGCTGAAGTAGATTTCGGGATGAAGGTGATGCTCCATGACAAAATCGATTCTCTGAAGGAGCATGGAGTAAGGGATATTGATCTGGATGGTGGTCATAGGGGTTCATCCTTTTTAATCATTTGGTTTTATCATTGGTGATTGAAGTTTTGATGGTCTTTTAAAAAGCCTGGAAAGGCTATTTTCTGTCATTCCTGCCCCGTATCAAGTACGGGGTAAACTCCAGCAGGAATCCAGTCTTTTCAGGGAGTTAAAATTCTCTGGATTCCCGTTTTCACGGGAATGACAACTTTTTATGAAACCATCAAGTTTTGGTTATTATTTGATTATTGGTGATTGGAATTTGGATGTCGGTTTATAACATTCTCATCCATAAAACTCAACCCGCCTCAGGATGATGACTCGATCAGTTCGATCGCCCTCAGAACTTTTTCTCTCTCTCCGATGAGATAGACGATATCCCCTGTTTTAAAGACAAAGTCCGGGTCAGGACTGGGCAGAATCTCCCCATCCCTTCTCACGGCAATGACTGTGGCGCCTGTCCTGGAGCGTATCTTCAGATCTCTGATGGTATGGCCAGCCGCAGGGGTTTGCTCCCTGATCAGGTAGGTTTCGGTCTCGATATCCGTGATGATCTCGCATTTTTCAGGGAGGCTCTTCACGGGAAGCTCCACTCTTCTTAATGCCTCATAACTTCCGCTCCGGATCCTCTCAATTTGATCGTAGAGGAGATTTCGCGGTACCTGATAACGGTGGAGGACTTTTGCAAAAATTTCGATCGATGTCTCGAACTCTTCGGGGATCACCTCGTTGGCTCCGAGAAGGAGGAGGTCCTCCACTTCAGCGGTGTAGCGGGTTCTGACGATGATGTAAATTTTAGGGTTCTCTTTTCGCGCAAGGCGGACCATCCTTCGGGTCGAAGCCGGGTCCGAGATGACGATGACGAGCATTCTGGCGCTTGCAAGTCCAAGTTTGTGGAGGATCTCCGGACTGGTGCCGTCTCCGTAGAAGATGGGTTCGCCCCTCTTTCTCATCTCACGGACGGTCTCATTATTGAGATCGAGTACGACATAGGGAATCGATGTCTCCCTCAGAACCTCTGCCAAATTCCTGCCATTTAATCCAAAACCGATGATGATGACATGGTCCGCTTTTCCCGGGAGAAAAAATTCCTTCTCTGCCCTCTTTCTCATCCTGTCCAGCCGGGAAAGGAGTTTTTTCGAGCTCATCCAGGCTGAAATGGAGGGGGATGCTTGGATGAGGAAAGGGGTCAGGATCATCGTGATTACAGAGGTTGAGAGGAAGAGCTGGTAGTGATTCTCCGAGATCAGCCCGGCCGATTTCCCGGCCATGGCCAGGACGAAAGAGAATTCGCCGATCTGCGCCAGATGGATCCCGGTCTGGAGGGAGATCCGGAGGGGATGGCCGATGAGATGGACAGAGAAAAAACCAGAGAAAGTTTTGAGCAGGAGGATGAGGACCACGCCAATGAGAATCAAGAGGATATTCTGATGGAGGAAGGTCAGGTTCATCAACATCCCTATGGAGATGAAGAAGAGTCCGTTGAAACTGTCTTTGAAGGGAAGGATATCGGAGATGGCCTGATAGGCATATTCCGATTCGGAAATGATCAATCCCGCGAGAAAAGCCCCAAGGGCAAGGGAGAGGCCAAGCCATGAAGTGAAAAGGGCTGTTCCCAGGCAGAGGAGGATGATGGTGATAACGAAGAGTTCACGGCTTCGGGTGTGGACGATCTGGTGAAGGATGTTAGGAACCATCCACCTGGCGCCGAAGATGACAATAAAGATGATGGCGGCGGACTTAAAAAGGGTCCATAAAAGCTCAAGGGAACTTCCCCTTGCTCCGGAGAGGATGGGGATGAGGAGCATCAGGGGAACGACGCAGAGGTCCTGGAAGATGAGGATGGCGATGGAGAGGCGTCCATGGGGAGAGTCGATTTCACCCCGGTCAAAGAGCATCTTCATGACAATTGCCGTGCTGCTCAGGGCGACGAGGAAACCGGCAAAAAGAGAGGCGTTCCATTGCTGGAGGAATGGATAAGCCATCGCAGTGGTGACGAGAAGAGTAAGGAGAACCTGAGAGAGTCCCCCTCCTAAAACAGTAGAACGAATTCTGTTCAGATTCTTTAGCGAAATCTCCAGCCCGACCGTAAAGAGAAGGAGGATGATCCCGATCTCTGCGAGGAGTTCAACCTCATGAATGTCCCGGACCAATCCAAATCCATGAGGGCCGAGAAGGACTCCAGCTGTGAGGAAGCCCACGATGGAGGGCACCCTCAATTTATGAAGCAAAAAGATCACTGAGGCCGAGACCCCAAAGATGATGACCAGTGTCTTTAAGAATCCGAGTTCCATAAGTTTTATCCTGGACGCCATTATAACTTAAATCGGGACATTTTTTGACAATTTATATTCACCAATAAGTTTCGCCTCCCCCCTTTTGCAAAGGAAAGGTGTGAAGAAATTGGAAAACTGTGCCTCGGCTCTCAGGGTTGGACGACTTGTCCAAGTTTTAGAAGGCGGGTTATTAGATGGTATAGGTAACCTTCATTTTATGTAAAATAATGGTATCATCCTGGTTTAAGCAATGTAGTTTCATATCTGAGGTTCCGCTCTAAAACTTTGCCAATTCCCCCAACCCTGAGGGCCGGAACAATGCCGGTTCTAAAAATGGGATTTTTAAACACCTTCTATTCTACCTTCGGTTGTGATCCCATTGAAAAGAATAGAAGGATTGTGGTATAAAACCAATGAGGTGAAGAGATGTTTAATATCGGATTGCCGGAGATTCTGATCATCGGAGCGATTGCACTGATCGTCTTTGGACCCAATAAACTTCCGGAGCTGGCCAAGGCTTTTGGCAGGGCGATGCGGGAGTTTAAGAAGGCGACCGACGAGGTGAAGGAGAGTTTTGAAGCTGAGACCAGGGACCTGGAGGAGATCAAAACCGCCATCGCCGACGAGAATGTCCTGGGAGATCTGGCCAGGGAGATAACCACTCTTGAAGAGCCTTCTCCGGAGGCAGAAATGACCGAAGGGTCTCCTCCGGAAGCATTGGGACAAACAGAGATCCCCTCCGCTGAGGAGGTGGCGGCTTCTCCGGATGAGAAAGAAGTTGAAGAAAAGAAAGAGGAGAAACCGGAAGGGATAAAAGAGGGGATCCCCTCCCATGGATGAGCAGAAGCAACCCTTAACCTCTCACCTCAAGGAGCTGAGAAAACGCCTCATCCTTTCCTTTATCGCGGTCGTAACCGGGTTTATCGTCTGTTATGCGTTTTCCCAAGACCTCTTCGATATTCTTTCCAAACCCCTTCTCAAGATGATGCCTTCCGGAAGCTCTCTCATTTTCACAAGTGTGGCAGAAGCTTTTTTCACTTATATGAAGGTGGCCTTCATTGCGGGCATCATTTTGACTTCTCCCTTTGTTCTCTTCCAGGTCTGGGCTTTTGTAGCGCCGGGGCTTTATCGTAATGAAAAGCGGTATGTGATTCCCTTTGTCGCCGCCGGCTCCTTCTTCTTCGTCTTGGGAATTCTATTCGCCTACTTTGTCGCCATCCCCGTCGGTTTTAAATTTCTTCTTGGATATGCCACCGATTTCATCAAACCGATGCCAAGCATGAAGGAATACCTCTCCTTCAGCATCAAATTCTTATTGGCCTTCGGTCTGGTGTTTGAATTTCCGGTGGTCCTGGTCCTTCTCGCGCGGATCGGCGTGGTTGATGCAAAGACGATGGCGCGGCACAGGAAATATGCCATTCTGCTGATCTTCATCTTTGCGGCAGTGATGACCCCGCCGGATATCATCTCACAGTTGCTTATGGCGATTCCTCTGATGGGGCTTTATGAATTGAGCATTATTCTTTCAAGGATTTTTGGGAAGAAGAAGAAGGTAGATCCTCCACCCAGTGAATAAATAGTATCAATTTCATTGTTTGAAATCGTTTTGTAAAATCCCTCCCAACCTCCCTTTGCCCTCCGGGTCAGAGACCGCTCTGGGTCGGAGGGCAAAGGGAGGAGAAACATTTCCCCCTTTTGACAAAGGGGGATGAAGGTCGTTGCGACTCGAAACCGAGGGGATTAGATCAGTTTTTTCAAAGCTCTAAAAAGATATAATAAATATTTTCGAGTCATGGCAGAATCTCACTATAAGATTTCCAGATGGCCGGAGAAAGAGAGGCCGAGAGAGCGGTTGCTCCAGCAGGGGGCGCAGTATCTCACCGAGGCCGAACTCTTAGGGATTCTGATCGGGAAAGGGACGAGGAAAAAGACCGCCATCGACCTGGCAAGGGAGCTTCTGGACCGGTACGAATCGCTTGAGAACCTCTTCAGCCGTTCCCCTTCGGAATTGATGAAGGTCAAGGGCATTGGCTCGGCCAAGGCGGCTACGCTCTCGGCAGCCTTCCAGTTGGTGAGACGGATTCAGGCAAAAAAGACGACGAACCGATCCACATTCAAGCGATCCTCGGATGTAAGAGACCATTATCTCCCGTTGATGAAAGATTTGAGGAAAGAGGTCTTCAGGATTCTTCTCCTCAGCCGCGCCAATCGGTTGATTAAGGAAGTCATTATATCCGAAGGAACACTCGATGCGAGCATTGTCCATCCGAGGGATGTTTTTCGGGAGGCCCTCCTGGAATCCGCCGCTGGGATCATCCTCCTCCATAATCATCCGAGCGGCAATCCGAGCCCGAGCGAAGAAGACCTCCGGATCACCAAACAATTGGTGGAGGCAGGCCGGGTGATGGGGATCAAGGTTTATGACCATATCATCCTGGGAGGGGAGGATTACCGCAGTCTGGCAGATGAAGGACTAATTTAAAATCAGTTCGGAGTAATTAGTTCGGAGTTCGGAGAATTTCATTTAAATCTTTTACTCCGAACTCAAAACTCCGAACTTCGAACTTGTTATGAAAGCACTGGTTACCGATGGTCACTTTCGAAAGACACTCGCTGTGGTTCGGTCCCTCGGTCGAAAGGGGGTCCATGTTACGGTCGGGGAGAGGACTTTCCTTAACACCTCGTTCTTTTCAAAATATTGTTCAAGGCGACTCATCTATCCTTCTCCACGGCGATATCCGGATCGGTTTATTGAATTTCTTTTAAGGGAGATAAAAAAAAACCGGTACGACTGTCTCTTCCCAATGGAAGAGGAAACCCTTCTTCTTGTCGCAAGACATCGATCCGAAATTTCAAAACATACCTACCTTCTTACCCCTGATC
The DNA here is from genome assembly GCA_018333535.1 of Deltaproteobacteria bacterium. Lineage (GTDB taxonomy): Bacteria > Desulfobacterota > BSN033 > BSN033 > UBA1163 > RBG-16-49-23. The sequence continues at coordinate 27,803 of JAGXTA010000045.1, forward strand.
TTGAGAAGATCGAATTTGTGCGTGACAAAGGGAATCTGATTCGGTTTGCGGAGAGTCACGGGATCCCGGTGCCGAAGACGTATGATCTCCCGCCCACCCTCACCCTCCCCCGCGAGAGACTGTGTCGTAATTCCGTTCATGGTTCGAGAACCTCACCACGAACGGAAAACGACATGTTAAAAATCAATGAGTTAGCCGTTCGTCCTGAGCATGTCGAAGGGCGAATGGCTAATTGCGACACAGTCTCCGAGGGGGGAGGGGGGGGCTATGTGATTAAGCCGAGGATCAGTTCCGGTTCCTTTGGAATTGCCTATGTTAAGGATAGAGAGGATATCATCCCTTCCTATCAAAAAGTTCACGAGAGATATCCTTTTCCGTTGATTCAGGAATTTATTCCGGATGGGGGAGGGACATTCGGGATATCCGCCCTTTTCGATGAGTCATCGAATGTCAAAGCCGCCTTTGTTCATAAGAAATTGAGGATGTACCCGGTTCAGGGAGGCCCCAGCACTTTGCGTGAAGGGGTGGAGCATCCTCAAATCATGGAGCTGGGGCTCTCGCTTCTTAAGGTATTGAATTGGGTTGGCATTGCGATGGTGGAGTTTAAGGTGGATCCGAGAGACGGGATTCCGAAGTTGATGGAGGTCAATCCCCGTTTCTGGGGGTCTCTGCAATTAGCCATCTTCTCCGGCGTCGATTTCCCGCATCTCATTCTGAAAATGGCAAAGGGAGAGAAATTCGAGCCGGTGCTTCACTATACTGCTGGCAGGCGCAGTCGCTGGCTTCTATTCGGAGATATCCTCCATTTTTTCAACAATCCTGAGCGTTTTCATCTCCACCCCTCCTTCTGGGATTTTTTTGATCAGAATACCTGTTATGATATTATTTCAAAACAGGATCCGTTTCCCGTCCTGGGCGCCATGGCGACTTTCTTCACTTTTCTCTATGATCCGGAAATGAAACGATTTTTAGAAAGACGATAAAATCCACGAGTAGGAAAATGGGTGACCCCTATCGCTGTCTTTTAGAGATGGCAGAATTTGGGTTATAATGTATCAGACTTAAATTGGGTCGATTGATTAGCTAAACATGAAAAACTTACTGACGGTGGATGTGGAGGACTGGTATCATATCTGTGATATCGAGCACATCCTTCCTCGTTCTGCCTGGGGGCAATGTGAGAGCCGGATCCTCTTCAATCTGGAGAAGATCCTCACCCTTTTTGGCCGGTTTAAGGTGAAAGCCACTTTCTTTGTTCTCGGTTATGTCGCAGAACGAAACCCAGAAGCGGTGGAAATGATTCATAGCGAAGGCCATGAGATTGCTTCGCATGGTTATGGCCATCTACAGGTCTATAAACAGACAAAGGATGAATTCCTAAAAGACCTTTTGCGGTCGAAGAGCCTGATCGAAAGCATGACCGGAGAGAAGGTGATCGGTTACCGGGCACCCCAGTGGTCGATCTGTAAGGGGAAGAGAGATTCCTACTGGGCGCTTGATCTACTGGTCCGGAGTGGATTCCTCTATGATTCAAGTATCGCTCCGCTCAGGTTTATCGGGATTCCAAAGGCCCCCAACACACCTTACACGGTTTCCACTTCCCATGGAGAGATCAGGGAATTTCCACCGCTGGTCATGCCCTCTCTCCTTGGGAACCTCCCCGCCGGAGGCGGATGGGGATTGAGAATATTTTCCTACCGGAGCATCCGAAGGAGAATCGAAGAATTAAATCGTCAGGGCGATCCTGCCCTCCTCTTCCTCCATCCCTCTGATTTTGATGCGCATCGGCCTAAAATCCGCCTTCCCCGGATCAAACGATTTGTCTGTTATGGAAAGATTAAAACCACAGAGGAGCGGATCACCCGGCTCCTCAATGATTTTGAGTTTACAACGGTAAGGGAGGTTCTTATTGGATAACATCTGTGTTCTCATCCCTGCCTATAATGCCGCACGGACGATCGGTTCGGTGTTGGAGAAGGCGCGATCGCTTCATCTCGATGTGATCGTTGTGGATGACGGTTCCATAGATCATACTGGTAAGATTGTCAAAGAATATGGAGCGCATCTCCTGGAACATTCTCGCAACCTCGGGAAAGGAACCGCCCTTCGCACAGGCTTTAAATATATTCTCCAAAAAGACTATCAACTAGTCATCACGCTCGATGCTGACGGACAACACGACCCTGCGGAGATTTCATTCCTCCTTAAAGTATTTCAGAGCGTAAAGCCCGACCTCCTCATCGCCTCACGGGCCGGGGAATTTTACAGGATGACCTTCCTTCGCCGGTTCTGGAATCGTCTGGGCGTCAAAGCAGTTGCCCGGCTCTGCCATGCTGATATCACGGATAGCCAATCCGGTTTCCGGCTGATCCGCACAAAAATCTTAAGAGAAATTTCATTGACCACCACCGGATTTGAAATGGAATTGGAGCTCCTGATCAAGGCTTGCAAAAAGGGGTTTGGTGTGTTATCCATTCCTATAAATGTTCCGAGGGTGGATGGTACGAGCTCCAGCCATTTCAGACCCGTGACCGATACCTGGCTTGTCTGTAAACTCTTTCTTCGAAGTCTGTTCTGGTGAAAAAGATGGATTTTTATCAAAAGGCGAAATTTTATTCCATTTCAAAATTTACAACAACCGCCCTTTCCCTTCTGGCCAGCGCCTCAAAGGAAAATCTGATCCGGCTTACCTATCTGGCCGAGAAGATTCCTAAAAAGGAAGCCTATCGTGAAAAGATCCGGTGGATACGGACTCTCTTTGAGACCGATCATCCGGCCCTGACCATTGCAAGAAGGCTTCTCAAAGAGACTCATCCCCTCCATCGAAAGAAGATCATCACCAACTTCATCATCAACCAGCTTCTGGTGGGCACCAACCGAAGAAAGGCATTTGAAGAAGAGAGAGGGTTTAAGCCGCCCAATGCCATGCTCATCAGCCCAACGATGCGATGCAATCTCAACTGCTTTGGCTGTTATTCGGGCTCGTATCCGACCGAGGAGGAGCTTTCGTTTGAGGTGATGGATCGTCTCGTCGGAGAGTGCAAGGAGATGGGCATCTACCTGGTCATCATCACCGGCGGCGAGCCCTTTTTAAGAAAGGATCTCTTTGATCTCTTCGAAAAACATCCCGACACCCTTTTCCAGGTTTATACGAATGGCACCCTGATCGACGAGAAGATGGTCGAGCGATTCGTTGCCCTGGGCAATGTCGTTCCTTCGATCAGCCTCGAGGGAATGAGAGAAGAGACAGACGCACGGAGAGGAAAAGGTCACTTTGACCGGGTGGCCCGGATCATGGACTGGCTCAAAAAAGCAGGCATCTTCTTCGCCGTTTCAACCACACAGACGATACGAAATTCAGAGACGATTGGAAGCGATGACTTTGTCGATTTTCTTGTAGAGAAGGGATGCATCTTCCTCTGGAACTTCCATTATATCCCCATCGGTCGAGATGCAGACCTCAGTCTGATGGCCACCCCTGAACAGAGGGCGCGGATACGGGAACGGTTCGCCTATTTCAGGGCGACGAAGCCTTTGCTCATGGTGGACTTCTGGAATGACGGATGCCTCACCGAGGGATGCATTGCCGGAGGGAGAAAATACTTCCATGTCAATGCCCGTGGCGATCTGGAGCCCTGCGTCTTTTGCCACTTTGCCTATGACAACATCAAGGAGAAGTCTCTCATCGAAGCCCTTAACTCTCCTCTTTTCAAGGAGATGCGCTCCAGACAGCCCTTTTCGGACAACCTTTTCATCAACTGCCCTCTGATCGATCATCCGGAGCACGGAAAAGAGTTCGCCCTTAAATTCGCCAGATACTTTACTCATGAGGGAGCGGAGGGTTTTTTTACGGAACTGGCTCCGGCGATTGATGCCTATTCAAAAACCTACCGGAAGATGGCCGAAACCGCCTGGAAGGAGAAGATCGAAAGCGACAGTGATCAGACTCACACAAAAGAGAAAAAGGTTGCAGGTCAACATGGATGAAGGTCACCTTTCCCCATCTTGGCACGATGCACATCTTCTGCAAGGCGATTGCAGAGACTGCTCAGATTCCCTATGTTGTTCCTCCCGAAACCAGCCGTAAAACCCTGACCCTGGGTGCCCTCCACTCGAACGAGTCTATTTGCCTTCCCTTTAAGATCATCCTGGGGAATTTCATCGAGGCCCTTCAGTTGGGAGCCGATACGATTGTGATGGTCGGAAGCGGCCCTCCCTGTCGCCTGGGACTCTATGACCTTGTCCAGAAGGTGATCCTCGAAGATATGGGGCTTCGCTACCGGTGGCTGACGATCCCGCCCCGGTTGACCTGGCAGGCCATCTGGAAAAATTATGAGGAGACGAAGGAGTTGAAGAAGGAATTAAGCTGGAAGAATATTCTTCTCTTTCCTTACGGACTCCGTATGGGGTGGAAGAAGATGATGGCCTGCGAAGCGCTGGAAAAACTGGCGATGAAGGTCAGGCCGAGAGAGGTTCAAAAAGGGGAGACGCAGAAGCGATTGAAGAAAGCCCTTTCAGGAGTGGATGAGGCCAGGACTCTGCGAATGCTCGATGAGACATTGCAGAGAGGGACGGCCCTGCTTCAAGAGACAGAGCAGGATTTTTCCCGGGCCCCTCTTAAGATTGCGATCGTGGGAGAGCTCTACACGGTGATGGATCCCCATATCAACCGGGGAGTGGAGCAGAAATTGGGTGAGCTGGGAGCAGAGGTGACTCGCACCTCCTGGTTTTCCACGCATATCCTGAGGAGCCTGAGAAAGAACAAGGCGGATCAAACCTCGGAGAGGATTCGATTCTTCGAGGCATCGAAGGCTTATCTCGGTTATGATGTGGGCGCGGAGTGCAACCTCTCCATCGGCGAGGCGATTGTGAGATCACAGGACGGATACGATGGGGTGGTCCATCTCATGCCCTTTGCCTGTATGCCCGAGACCACTGCCTCCGGAATTTTGACCCGTGTGGGAAAGGATTGGGACATCCCCATCCTTACGTTGATTCTTGATGAACAGGAGATCGAAGGCCGCATCCAGACCCTTCTGGAAGCCTTTGTCGAGATGTTACAATGGAAGAGAAAGGCCGCATAGGCATTCCCAGGGCCCTGATGTTTTACCGGTATTTCCCCCTCTGGAAAGTTTTTTTCGAGGAGCTGGGCTGGAGGGTGATCGTTTCCGACGGATTGGGAAAGAGAGGGAAGCTCGTCTATTTTGAAGACAGCTGCCTCCCCATGAAACTGCTCATCACCCATTCGATGGATCTGAAGGAGAAAGTGGATCACCTTTTTATCCCGAGACTGGTCAGCCTCCACCGGTCCTATATCATGTGCCCCAAGTTCCGGGGGGCTCCGGATATCGTTCGCCTGGCCACGGAGGGAACCGTTTCGATCCTCGATGAAACAATCGATCTCAGGATGAGGGAACATTCGACGCTCCGAGCCTTGTTGAAGACCGGCAAGCGATTGGGCGTCACGGAAAAAGACGGGAAGAGGGCTTTTCAAAAGGCGGAGCGGTTCTTTTTAAATTTTCAGAAGGGATGGGAGGATCGGATCAATGGACTTCCCTTGAAACAGGTCTTTCATCTCGAATCTCCCGCACCGGCGAAAAACGAAGAAAAACCGTTCCGAGTGGCCTTCATCGGGCACCCCTACAATCTCTTCGATACGGATGTGAACAAGGATATCCTCTCTTTCGCCAGAAGCCTGGGGATGAGAATAATCACCCCGGATGGTCTTTCAGAGAAAGAGATCAATGCGCAGGTTTCAGAGTTTTCAAAGGAGATCTACTGGTCTTCGGGAAGGGAGATCGTGGGCTCCCTGTTCCATTTCCTTTCGGGAGGAGTGGACGGAGTTGTCTTTCTTACGTCCTTCAAGTGTGGCATCGATGCCCTCCTTCAGGAGTTCATCAGGAGGAGATTGAAATTAAAAGGAGGGGTTTCGATTCCCCTTCTCGTCCTCTCCCTTGATGAACATTCAGGAAGGGAGGGACTGACCACAAGGCTGGAGGCCTTCAGGGATGTGATAGAGCAACAAAAAATTCGAAATCCGAAGCACGAAATTCGAAACAATCCTAAATGACCAAATTTCAAATGTTCGAAGCAAAAATAGTTTAAGACATTTGGATTTTGAAAATTTGAATTTGTTTCGGATTGGTCCAAGACGGACGCTTCGCCCGATATTCGAATTTCGGATTTAGATGTGAAGGGAAGTTTGAAAAAACAAAAGACGATTTAAAAAAACAGGCCAAGGTATAATTTAAATGGCACTTTATCTTGGTATTGATGTCGGCTCCATTACGGCGAAGATGGTTGTGATTGACGAAGGAGATGGGGTTTTAGCGGAAGTCTACCTCCGTAACAACGGCCGTCCTCTCGAAACGATCCAGCAGGGATTGGAGATCCTCTCCTCCCGGTTAGGTGAAAAGGCCTCCATCGATGGGGTGGCGACCACGGGCAGTGCCCGGCATCTGGCTGCTTACCTCGTAGGAGCGGATCTCATTAAGAATGAGATCACCGCCCATTCCATCGCTGTGATCGATCTCTTTCCGGAGGCGAAGACCATCTTCGAAATCGGAGGACAGGACTCGAAGGTGATCGTCTTGAGGGCGGGAGTGGTCGTCGATTTTGCCATGAATACGGTCTGCGCCGCAGGCACAGGTTCTTTTTTAGACCAGCAGGCCGCACGGCTCGGTATCTCCATTGAGGAGTTTGGAAGGCTTGCTATGCAAGCTAAACATCCTGTCCGGGTTGCCGGACGTTGCACTGTCTTCGCCGAAACGGACATGATTCATAAACAGCAGATCGGCCATTCCGTTGAAGACATCGTCGGAGGGCTTTGTGACTCCCTGGTTAATAATTATCTGAACAACGTCTGTCGCGGCAAAGAACTCCTTTCTCCGATTGTCTTTCAGGGAGGGGTGGCCGCCAATGGGGGAATCCGGAAAGCCCTTGAGAAGGAGCTGGAAACGGATCTGATCATCCCGAAGCATTTCGGTCTGATGGGCGCCATCGGTGCGGCCAAATTAGTGAAGAGGGTGAAACCTGTCCGGACCCAATTCAAAGGATTTGAACTCTCCCGGAAATCCTGTTCGACCCGGGGATTCGAATGTAGTGAATGCGAAAATCAATGCGAGGTGGTCGAGCTCCTGGTCGATCGGGAGGTGGTTGCCTGCTGGGGAGACCTCTGCGAGAAGTATCGCAAGTCTTCAGGTCTTATCACCGGATAGTCTTATGGTCAATTGGAGTTAAGAATGGAGGAGCGCCACGTCCGGTCCTTAAACCGATTTATCTACCTTTTCCTCTTTCGATTCTGTTCAACCCTGATCCCTCGATCTGTCCAAAAATTCTTCAGTGTGGTCGTGGGAGATATCTTCTATCTCCTGATGAAAGAGACGAGAGGCCATGTCAGGGAAAATATCGAGGGAATAAGTGGGGGAAGGTGGTCGAAGAAGAAGGTCGATGTGTTGACCCGGAAGACCTTTCAAAACTATGGCCAGTACCTTCTGGACTATATGGTGATGCACCGCCTCCAGCCTTCCAATAAGGATCAATGGGTCGAAGAAGAGGTGGGAGGCCATTGGATGATCGAAGCTCTTCAAGGAGGGAAAGGGGCCATCTGTATCACGCCTCATCTCGGAAACTGGGAGATAGGAGGGTTGCTCTTCTCCTTTAAGGGAGGAAGGCTCAATGTGCTCACGCTGGACGAGAGGGATCTGGACACGAAATCTTTTCGGGAGGAGATGAGGAGGAGAAGGGGGATCAAAAATATTTATATTGACCCGAAGGATGATTCTCCGTTGGCGGTGATCGATGCGGTCAGGGCCTTGCGGGAGAATGAGATCGTGGCGATGTTAGGAGATCGAATCGAGACCCAGAAGACGATGGTCCTTGATTTCTTCGGAAGGAAGACCCCTTTTCCCATTGGGGTGGCGATTCTCGCCATGGCCACCGGCGCGCCGGTGCTTCCGGTCTTTGTGGTGATGGAGAAGAGCCGAAAATATCGAGGCATCATCGAAACCCCCATCCATTTCGATGCCACTGCAAGGAAAGACCGGGAAGCAGTCCTTCGAAACGGGATGGAAAAATTGATTAAAAAATTTGAGGAGTATATCGAAAAATACCCGGATCAATGGTATAATTTTTATTCTTATTGGAAGCAATAAAGGGTTCAAGGGGTCCAGTGAAAATCCACTCTAACCCTGGAACCCTCGAATCCTTGAATCCTATTTTTGTCAAAAGAGGAGAAACATGGCTGAAGCGAACAATGACCTGATCGAGAAGCTTAAACAACTGATCATTACGAGATTGAAACTTGCGGATCTGACGCCTGATATGATCGAGACTGACGCCCCCCTTTTCGGCGAGGGGCTCGGACTGGACTCGATCGACGCCCTTGAACTGGTCCTGGGCCTGGAGAAGGAATTCGGAGTGATCATCCCGGATGCGGAGGTTGGGAGAAAGGTTTTTCAATCCGTCAGGACCATGGCCCAGTATGTCGTGGATCAAAAAGAGGGTTTCTGAAAAAACATAGAAACCCCTAATCAGAGGTCGTTGATATAGGTTTCAATGACCTCAAAAAGAGATAGCCTAATGGGAAGGACGGCTTTCTGTTTTCCCGGTCAACTTCAAGAGAGGCCAACCCTAAAAGAAGACCATCCTCTGAGGAGAGATCCCCATTTTAAAGAATGGGTGGAGAGGGCTTCTCATCAGACCTCTTTTGATCTCCTCAGTTTTTCATTTAAGGGCGAGGAGACCGGGTTCAATCTCAAGCTACAGATAGCGACCTATCTTCTCTCGATGATCCACTTCTCCCGGCTCCGGGCAGAGGGGTGGGTTCCGGATATCATCACGGAACACAGCATGGGAATTTATGCTGCATTAGCCGCCTCTGAGGCGATCACCTTCGAGAAAGGTTTATGGATCACCGAATCGATCGGAAGGATTCTCGAAAGAGAGGGAACCTCTTCCGGAGGAGCCATGGCGAGCATCGTGGGACTTGCGTTCAGAGAAGTTGAAAAAATCAACCAGGACCTGAATGGGTTCGGTCTTTCCATCGCCAATTATAACGGTTCGAAGCACTTCGTCCTTTCCGGAAAAGAGGAGGGGATAGAGAAAGCCATTGCTCTCGCTCTTTCAAGGAAAGCCATCTCTGCCGCCCGGCTTACATTCAATATAGGGCTCCATTCTCCCAGTCTCTCCGGTTTAAGCGAGGAGATACAGGCTCTTTTGGAAGAGATAGAGATTCGGCCACCTAAATTTCCCATCCTCAATCACTGGACCGTCAGGCCGTTGAAGAGAGAGGAGATTAAAGACTTTCTCTCCCAGGAGATCGGGCAGCCTGTCTATTGGGACCGGTGTGTGGAGTGGCTGATCAAGGAAGGGATTAACCAATTTATTGAAGTCGGGCATCGAGCCACTCTGACCAAATTGATTCGATGGATCGATCGGGAAGTGGAGGCTTTCTCGGCGGGAGATCGGCTATTGAATAAATGAGTCTTATTGAAATTGGCTTTATTAAACAGGTGAAACCTTTGATTTGAATCTTTTCTTATGGTGTCATTCCCGTGAAAACGGGAATCCAGATTAGCTTTTGTGCAATAAACTAAAGAATCCCTGGATTCCTGCTTCCGCAGGAATGACATTCCTAATGGTCAGAAGGAAGATTTATGAAATACCACGAAACAACCATTCAGGTTCGATTCTATGAAGTGGATGCCTATGGAGTGGTCTGGCATGGACACTATGTGGGCTGGTTTGAGGTGGGCCGGAATGAATTGACAGAAAGATTTCATATGGGTCCCCTTCAACTCAAGGAGAAGAACCTTTTAGCTCCTGTGGTCGAATTGAATTGTGAATATAAATTCCCGGCCACTTTTGGAGAGTCCCTTCTCATTCAGACGACGATGGAAAGGACCGAAGTGGCGAAACTGATCTTTCACTATCGGGTCCTCTCACAGGGAAACGGAAAGGTACTGGCCACAGGCTCCACGACCCATGTTCTCACCGACCTTAACGGAAATCTTCTCTACCGTGTTCCTCCGGAGGTGCTTCAAAGAATCGAGGAAATGAGGAAGTATTTAGAGGTGTGACTAACAGTTCGGAGTTGTGAGTTCGCCCGCCTGCCAAGCCCTGGCAGGCAGGGAGTTCGGAGTTTAAAATCCGCAATCCAAAATCCTATGAAGATTCTTCTCATTGATCCTCCTCACCGGCTCTTTCCGGGTCTTCGAATGTGGACCCCTTCTTTTGGCCTTCTTCAGTTAGGGGCATATTTGGAGAGGGAAGGAATAGAAGTCCAGATCATTGATGCGACCACGCTTACAAACTCCTGGAAGGATATTGCTTCTCTCGTTTCCACATCAAAGGCGGATGTGATCGGGATCACCTGTTCAGCCACCGGCCTCTCTCCTGAAGCGCTTCAGACCATCCACCTCTGCCGGAAACTTTCTCCTCATTCCTTCATTGTCGCAGGCGGAGGCCACTTTACGCTGATGGCAGAATCGATCCTTCGAGAGATGGAGGAGCTGGATTACATCGTTCTGGGAGAAGGGGAGATCGCTTTTTCCCAACTTCTAAAGAACTTATCGAATGGAGAAGATGGAAAGAATGTTAAGGGAATCGCTTATCGGGACAATGGGAAGGCCGTCCAGAACGGAAGGCAGCCGATCATTCCGAATTTAGACTCTCTTCCTCTTCCCGCCTACCATCTCATTGATATGGAGAGCAACGCTTACTACTGGCATGGGATGGGAAGAAGGGCTTTCGGTCTCTCCACCAGCCGTGGCTGCGGGGATCGCTGTACCTACTGTTCCGAGACGAGGTTTTGGGAGGGGGTCTGGAGGGGCCGGAGCGGCAAGAAGGTAGTCGAAGAGATTTCCTGTCTCTATCACCAACACGGAAAGAGCCTTTTTGTCTTTAATGAAAATACGTTCAACTGGAGCCGGAGAAGGGTAGAGGAGTTTCTCGATGAGCTTGGGAGGTCAGGACTGCGCATCCACTTCTGGTTTCAATCCCGGATCAAAGACATCCTTCGGGATGAGGATCTCATTCCGGAGATGAGACGCCTCGGCCTCTATGAGGTGATGCTCGGGATAGAAAGCATCCATCCGGATGTGCTCGATCGATATGAGAAACAACAGTCAAGGGAGATGGCACAGAAGGCGATCGATATCCTGAAAAAGAATGATGTTATGGTGATGGCCAATATCATGTTCGGGGACTGGAATGATTCCGAGGAAACCCTCAAGGAGGTTTTTCAATTTGTCAAAAAGCAGAGCGATTTTCTCGTCCTCACGATGACCACGCCTCTTCCCGGGACGAGATACTTTGAGGAGGCGGAACGGTTGGGAAGGATCCGGGAAAAGGACTTTGGGAAGTATGATTTCATGCATCCCATTATGGATACGAAGTTCTTATCGGCAGAGGAGGTTCATCGGCTTCATCAGGCTTATTTGAAGAAGTATTATACTCAACCGAGAATCCTTCTGGGGGGTTTCTTCAACCCGAACCCCTTCAAACGAATGGCTTACCGGCTGATTCTCCGGTATGTCTGGGAGAATGCAACCCAGAGGCCCTGGAGGCAACCGAATTTAGAAGAAGAACCGTAAGTAGTGAGTGGTCAGTAGCCAGTTGTCAAAAAAGATGTAAAAAAATACAAGGGACAAAAGACAACGGACAAAGGGTTTAATTTTGATTCCGCAATCCGCAATCCGCAATCCGCAATCCAAAAAGGTTCTTCTCATCTTCCCAAGGGAGAAGGGAGTTAAATTCTCCAATGACACGCTCTATCCCTTTCCCATGCTGGGGTTGACCCTTCTCGCCTCCTATTTTCCTGAGAGTTACGAAGTCAAGATCATCAACGAGGCGATTGAGGAGATCGATTTTGATGCGAATGTAGATCTGGTGGGAATTACTGCCCTGACCTGTGTGGCCAAAAGGGCTTACGGAGTGGCAGACCGGTTTCGCAAGAGAGGGGTGAAGGTCATTTTGGGAGGGGTCCACCCCAGTCTTCTTCCGGAGGAGGCAAAGGAGCATGCTGACACTGTCTTCATCGGAGAGGCAGAGGGGATGCTCGACGGAGTTTTAATGGACTTTGAAGCGGGAGCGCTCCAGCCGTTTTACAGGAGTGAGAAGTGGTCGGACTTGAAGGGAATGCCTTTCCCGAGGAGAGATCTTTTAAGCAAGCGTTACAGCCCCCTTTTCAAGGCGATTGAGACGACCCGGGGCTGTCCTCATCAATGCGAATTCTGTTCCGTGCCCACGATCAATGGGAAACGTTACCGGACACGACCCCTTGAGGAAGTGGATCAGGAACTCTCCTCCATCCTCCGTAAGAAGGGAGAATATCTCTTTCTCGCCGATGATAATGTGATGGCAAGAGAGGATTACGCATTAAGTCTTTTCGAAATCTTTAAACGCCACAGAGTAAAATGGATGGGATTCGCAACGGTCCAGATTGCAAAAGGGGAGGTCCTTCTCAGAAAAGCTCAAGAAAGCGGCTGTATCTCTCTCTTCATCGGGTTTGAATCCCTTCTCCAAGAGAATCTGAATGAAGCTTCGAAACGATTTGTTCATGTGGAAGAATTGTCCGAAATGATCCGGACCATTCAGAAACACGGAGTCGGTATCCATGGCTCCTTCATCTTCGGTTTTGACGGTGACGACCCGACTGTTTTTAAAAAGACCGTTGAGTTTGTTCAGAAGAATCGTATCGAGCTTCCAACCTTTTCCATTCTTACCCCCTTTCCAGGAACTCCTCTTCGAAAACGATTGGAAGAGGAAGGAAGAATCTTTGACCATGACTGGTCCCATTATGACATGAGCCATGTGGTCTTCAAGCCGAAAGGGATGACCGTTCGCGAACTACAGGACGGATACTTCTGGGCACAGAAATATACCTGCGCTCCGCGCTCCATTTTCAAGCGGCTTCTCCGGGGGCCCCGAAACCACTTCTTCTACTTTTTAATGTCAAACTTTATGCTTCGCGGCGCCCAGATGGAAGTGATTAAGAGGATTAAAAAGGAGAATAACCAATAACCAAATCTCAATAACCAAATAATGAGCATTCACCAAAACAACAATAACTCTATAAGAATTTTGTCTTCGTTTGTTTATTGGTTATTGGAATTTGTTTGGTGATCGGTTATTGGTCATTGGTGATTAAATTCATGAGTATTTAAGTTGCTATGAAAATCCTTCTCATTTCCGTCAATCGTGAACGAATGCCTGGTCCGGTTTTCCCGCTGGGGCTGGCATATATTGCCGGAGCGTTAAAAAGAGAAGGCCATTGCCTTGAGGCACTGGATCTCTGTTTTTCACATGATGTCAATGCCGATTTGAAGGAAGCACTGAACCGTTTTCAGCCCGAATTGATCGGGCTTTCCCTTAGAAATCTGGACAATTTGACCTATCCAGCTTCCATCTCCTACCTGAAAGAAGTGGAAGAGGTGATTTCAACCTGTCGCCAGTTCTCTTCATCAAAATTGGTTATCGGAGGTTCGGGGTTTTCACTGGCTCCCCAAGAACTCCTCGCACACTTGGATGTTGATTTTGGAACTGTGGGAGAAGGCGAAGACATTTTCCTCCAATTAGTCGATTCGCTTGAGAGAAAACTCCCCATCCCCTCATCTCCCCATCTCCTCATCAAGGGTGACATTCATTCCTCTGTGGTGAGTGGAGCGCAGGTCTCTTCCATCTTGACTCCCGACCGGACCCTCTTCAAAACAAAGCGTTACCTGGAGGAGGGAGGGATGTTGAACCTTCAGACAAAGCGAGGCTGTCCGTTTTCCTGCATCTACTGCACCTATCCTCTCCTGGAGGGTAAAAAGGTCAGGCTTCGAGAAGTGGATGAGGTGATTGAAGAGATTCGCCATCTTATTCAGGAACAAGGAACGGATTATATCTACTTTGTGGATGACATCTTCAATTATCCGGTTTCTTTCGCTGAGAAGTTATGTAGAAGGGTAACGGAAGAAAAAATTAGGGTCCGATGGAGCGCCTTTGTCAACCCCGGGTTTTTATCGGAAGACCTTTTAAAATGGATGAAAGAAGCAGGTTGTGTTGGAGTTGAATTTGGGACAGATTCCGGGTCCGATCGAATGTTAAAGAATTACAGGAAGTCCTTCACGATAGAAGATGTGGCTCAGGCCTCACAACTCTGCTCGAAACACAGCATCAACCACTGCCATTATCTCCTCTTCGGGGGTCCCGGCGAGGAAGGGGAGACGATTGAAGAGTCTTTCCAATTAATGGATCAACTCGATCCAACTGCGGTCATTGCCATGCTTGGCACCCGGATCTATCCGGGAACGGAGCTGGAACAGATTTCCCTCTCTCAGGCGATCATTAGGAAAGATACGAATCTCATCTATCCCCATTTTTATATTTCTCCTGGATTAAAAGGGAGATTAGAGGATATCATTCGAGAAGAAGCCCTAAAGAGAAGGCAGTGGATTGTTCCTGGACTTGAAATCAACATCACACAGAACCTGATGGAACAAATCAGGCGATTTGGGATTCGAGGCCCCCTGTGGGAACTCGTGGGAAGGATGAAAAGGCCAAGGGTCAGTCCACTTCGGGACTGAAATGACAAATGTCAAAGCTCAAAGTTCAAATGAATCCAAAATTTCAAATGACTATGTATGGCGACATAAATCTTAACCGGGTTGTCATTCCGGGCTTGACCAAGCCTGCCCCGTACTTGATACGGGGGAATCCAGTGTTTTTCTGGATTCCCACTGGAGTTGATCCCGATGAAAATCGGGGCGGGAATGACATGCTTTGTTGTGATTAATGTCGCTGTGTATAAAAATAGAGTTTTGAAATTTAGTCATTTGGAATTCATTTGGCATTTGGATTTTGGCATTTGAACTTATACCTCCGGGTTTGTATAGAAATTCCAGCTGCAATAATGCCAAAGTGAGGAGATGAAAGATGCTACTTAAAGATAAAGTCGCTATTGTCACGGGCGGAACGAAAGGGATCGGGAGAGCCATCTCTCTGCTCTTTGCAGAAGAGGGAGCAAGGGTGGTTGCCAATTTTTCAAAGGATGTGGAGGCTGCGGAAGGTCTGATCAGTGAAGCCCAATCCAAAAGGTTGAGTCTGGGTCTCTTTAAGGCGGATGTCACTCAATTCGATCAGGTGAAGCAGATGGTGGAAGATGTCTTTGCCGAATATGGCAGAATTGATATATTGGTGAACAATGTGGGACTCATTCGGGATAATTTTCTGATGCTGATGAGCGACGAGGACTGGGATTCCTTAATGAAGGTGAACCTCAACAGCCTCTTCTATTGTTGCAAGGCAGTGATCCGAAAAATGATCCCGGAAAAAAGGGGGAAGATCATCAATATCTCTTCTGTGAGCGGGATTATCGGTACTTCCGGGCAGACGAACTATGCGACAACAAAAGGAGGAGCGATCAGCTTTACCAGATCCCTTGCACGTGAGTTGGGTCCCTTCAATATTCATGTCAATGCAGTGGCTCCAGGATTGATCGAATCCGAAGTCCTATCTAAAATGCCGAAAGAGAAGGTCGAAGCCATCATCAAATCATCCAGCCTCGGGAGGATGGGAAAGCCGCAGGAAGTCGCCCGGGCTGTACTCTTTTTAGCGTCCGATCATTCAGACTACATCACCGGTCAAACCCTCATCGTTGACGGAGGAATTGTCTGAACAGAATGGGTTTTAGGGCCAGCAATAGGTTTTGTGTAACATCTTTTTACTGACCCCGATCGTTCGTCTTCCCACCCAAACCATCCCCAAGTTTTTAACTTTCATCCCCCCATATCGACTTGATGGGGTTGGGTTCACGAGGAATAGTCCCCTTTAGAATGGACAATTTTTGTCCAAATTCTTCAATTATGTCTAATTCATTTTTTTAATGATAAGGAAAGACCTTGAAATTTGTTGATAAAATATTTTTGTCTTGTGGCATATAAAATGCATAAAACTTCATTAAGAAAATTAAAAATTTTGGAGCCTAAGATGGTTATTTGTCCGCGATGTGGTATTGAGTACAGGGGAGGGGAGGAGTTTTGTAGGAAATGTGAAGCCTTCCTTTTGATTGATGAAGACCCTGCTCCCCCAATAGAGAACGTAAAAGTTCAACTGATTTGTCCGATGTGCCAAGATTTTCATCACAAGGGAAACTATTGCAAAAAATGTGGCTCTCTATTGATGCAAGGAACTCCCTCTCGAGAAACAAACCTTCAACCATTAGAAAAAAAATCAATTAAAGAACAGTCAAAGAAATGGCTGAGGTTGTTTAAAGAAAAGAAAGCATTAGAAATCTGTTTAAGGAAATTGGAGGCGCAGAAGGGGAAAATCTCAAGCGATGTGTTCGATCCTCTGTCTGTTCGTTATCAAGACCGGCTGAAAGAACTCTTGCCTCTCCATCAAGAAATTGAAACAGAGCTTGATTTTGTTCGAAGAAAGGCATCGGAAGAAATCGATTTGTTAGAACAAGAGTTAAAAACCATTCAAAAAAGGCTTGAGGAATTTCGATTCCTCTACAAGGAAGCTGGGGTAACCAAAGCCGATTTTCTTAGAGAGAAGCATAAAATGAATAGGGATATTCGATCAAGGGCGAGAAATTTAAAAAAAAGCCGACAAATCCTCTCTCTCTTGCCTCTGGAGATGAGAGGAAGTATTGCCTCCAAAGGATTAGCAGAGACTCTCTTCCGGCCATTTCCCCTGCTCACAGCGTGTGGTCTCATGATCCTTGTGGGTGCGGGAGGATACTTTCTCCATCAATGGTATTCTCGGTCCGACAAGGTCATTCCAAAAGAAATCGTCACTCCGCCTTCCACTCCTTCCTCTTCACACAGTCCACGAACGATGCTTGCAGACCAGGAGACCGGAAAAATAAAGTCTCTCTTCGAAACGGTCAGACAGGCAAATTTACAGCAGGACATTGACCTCTTCATGACCTGCTTCTCCCGTGATTTTACCGACAGGGAAAAGAAGCGGTTAGAGGCGCTTAAAACATGGAACCATTTCAATTACATCAACCTCTCCTACGATTTGAAGAAACAGATGATATCCGGTGATACTGCCGATATCCGGTTAGAGTGGCTGATAAAATCTTCTGAAAAAGTTGGCGGAAAAGTGCAGGAGAACAGAGTCACGATAGAGGCCATATTGAGGAAGGAAAACGGCCGTTGGAAGATTCAAGAGATTAAGCCCGTAAGTTAAGCTTCCGAATGTTATAGGAGGGCAAATATGTTTTGCAATTATTGTGGCGCTTCCAATGACAACGATGCGGAATTCTGTATTAATTGTGGCGGATCCCTCAGTAAGCTCCGAAGAGTAAAAAAATTTTTGCACAAAAGATTGTTAAATGCCCGGTTCCCGCTTAATAAAGCTTATCTTCTTAAGGCCCTCTTTGATGTTTCATTCGAGCAGTTTGTCAGTTTTAAAATAATAAAATTTATCTATGGCCTATCTATTCTATCTGCGGGTCTCATAGCCCTCCTTTTCGTCATAGCAGGGTTTCGTGTCTCACTGTTGTTTGGAGTTTTTGTGCTCCTCATCGGAGCTCCCCTGATATTTCTTCTAATTGTGCTTTATAGCAGGATTCTATTGGAAGTTATTCTTTTAAATTTCCGAACAGGTAACCATAAGATCAAGAAAGAGGAACAACCCGAATCAGTCGATAGCATCGAATGGAATGTCTAAGCTAACTTATATCCCACCAAACTATTCCCAGATCCCTTCAAGTTATTACGTATAACACGTACAAAGAGTGAGGATAGGCATTCAATACGATCTGAAGATTTTCGACTGAAATCGAGCGACCAAAATCAGCGGGGCCCGATAGCCCCTCCGCTGGAATGACTCGCTGATTTTATAATTATGGTGCGATTCCAATAATAATCAAAGGAACCGAGGGGACACCACGGCCCTGTCTGACAACATTGTAGAACTCACCCTCATAATAGGGGACGCCTGAACTCATGTGTGATTGGAGTGATTTCATTGGTAGAATTTCAACACCGACGTCAATATGGTCGCCGACATAGAAGGCAAGATGCTTCACGAAGAGGTCATATGCTACGAATGAATATTTACCGAATTGGACTTCAACGGCTACGCGGTCTTTGACAAAATCAGTCTGGTTGTAGCTGAAAATAGGCACTTCACCTGCCGCCTGGATTTCTTTTTTTTGTGCCTCCGGTGTCATCGTAAGAGTCTTTCGGATCAGCTTCTCGCTCTTAGTCACCCAATAACTGACACGGCTTTCCTCCCAGCTCTTTGCGCGTAGTAACCTTTTAAACTCAGCATTCATACCAACAGGGCTATAAAGAATTTTGCCCTTCATCGTCTTCTCTTTGGAAACTTTGGTCTTAAACTTCTCCGCATCCACATTGTTAATCACAGACTGTATTTCTCGCCATAGATTAGGCTTGTGAACAAGAAGATATTCAAGGCCATTCAGATGGGAATAGGTTTCTACAATTTTCATTTTGTGCGGTATCTAACTTTCCTTTCTTTAATCAACAAAAGTTGCCTCGAAATATTGTGATTTGCCCAGGGGGCTACAGTTAGGCTATTACCCGCTTCAATTGGATCATATACAGGCTTGTCCATTGGTCGTGTTCTTAATGTTCCAGCAAGTTCCTGTTGTATTCTATCCTTGGCCAATTTAATGTACTTGGGAACAACTTCTGCACCTATCCCACGGCGATTGTGACGAATAGCTGCAATAATTGAAGTGCCAGTACCAAGAAACGGATCTAAAACCCAATCCCCTTGATTTGTCATTGCAAGAACAAGACGCTCTATAAGTTCCACTGGAAATTGACAGGGATGTTCGGTCTTTTCAACATGGTTACTCTTTACATTAGGGATAACCCAAAAATCCCCTGGGTTTTTGCCGAGAGGATTGCAAGAATATTTCCCGGCATTTGGTCCTTTGAAATATTTTTTGCCAGGATACTTCTGAGGCACTCTTACTGAGTCGAGATTAAATGTATACTCATCAGATTTTGTGAACCATATAATCGTTTCGTATCGTCCGGAAAATCTACGGCTACAATGTAAGCCGTGTTCAAAGTGCCAGATAATCCGATTTCTCATTTTAAGACCTAAATTCCTAAAGATCGGATAGAGCACTGTGTCGAGAGGAACGATGGCGCCATTGTCCACATAATTTCCAACCTGCCAACAGATGCTACCGTGCCGAGAAAGACATCTCACGGATTCCCGGATAACAGCGGCCTGTTGTTCAAGGTAGGATTCTAATTTGAGCCGCCTCTCATATTCCTTTCCAATATTGTAAGGTGGTGATGTTACAACGAGTTTTAATGACTCATCCGGGATGGTCTTAAGCAATTCCAAGCAGTCACCGTGATAAATGACGATGTGCTCTGACAGACCAAATTCCTCAACTATTTTCCTTTTGTCGAACATAACTTTATGATAACAAGACAGTGGTCTTGAGTCAATGGATTCATTTTTCAATTCAGTGAACGTTATTTTTTATAATGTCGATTTGCAG
>JAGXTA010000046.1 GCA_018333535.1 Deltaproteobacteria bacterium
GTTCGGATCTCCTTTCGATCAATGGGATGCCCCACACTTGGCCAAAGATTTCTTCAGGGGATTAGAGGGCGACATCCGCGTGCAGCGTGATACCATTGTTGTCACCTATTATAATGCGCCCAATTCCGATCTCATGAAAAAGCACTATGAAAATATGCCTGAAAAGCTTTCTTCAGAGGGGATAAAACCAACGATCCCCTGGCTCTATGATTTTAAACTCGATTTCCGGTTTAAGTAGAAGCCGCCAATGTAAAATAAATTGCACCTTTAAAATCTCTGCGAAAGCAGGAATCCAGAAAAACCTGGATTCCGGGTCAAGCCCGGAATGACAGACTACATATGACTCATGTTACCATTTATAAATGATCTTTCAATGGTTACTGTTTCCTGCTTTCTTTTTTCGAACCGTTTCCAACACTCTCTCCAGATTCGCCGGCAGATGATAAATCCTCTCACCGATGGCATCTGTGATAGCGTTCAAGATGGCCGGCGCACACGGAATGAGGGCCGGTTCTCCCACGCCTTTCGCTCCAAACGGACCGCTGGGCTCATTCTCTTCAACAAGAATTGGAATCACCTCCGGAACATCTTTCGATGTGGGGATGAGATAGTTGACAAAAGAGGTCGTCCCTCCCGGAACATACTCTTCCATCAAAGCAAATCCCATTCCCATTGCAACACCGCCTGTGATCTGACCGATCACGTTCTTCGGGTGGATGGCCCTTCCCACATCGTGACTTGCCACAACCCGGTTCACCCTCACCTTGCCTGTCTCTGTGTCAACCTCGACCTCTGCCAGATGGGTGGCGAAAGCATAAGTCGCATAGGGCGCCCCCTGCCCTGTCTTTGAGTCGAGCCGTGTCGTCTCAGGATCAAAACTTCCCTCCCCCTTAATGACCTTTCCGCTTCTCCTGGCGACTTCTCTCACCGGAAGAGAGGTGGTCAGACAGGTTCTCGCTTTGACTTTCCCCTCCTCATAAAATAAATCTTTCTCATCCATGTTCAGAAGTGGACCTGCCTCTTTGATCGCCTCCTGCTTTAAATAATTAATAGCATCGAGGATTGCATTTCCGGAGATATAGGTTTGACGGCTTGCCGAGGTGGCCCCTGCATCCGTCGTCAGAGCTGTGTCCGCCCGAATGACCCGGATCTCTTTTAAGGGAATCCCTAATCCTTCGGAGGCGATTTGAAGAAGGACGGTATCCGATCCCTGCCCGATATCCGCCACTCCGATGTAGAGGCGAACTTCACCATTGGGATCAATCTCCATCTGGGCTGTCGAGGGGTTGGCAATTCCTGTATTGCCGATCCCATACCACATCGAGCCCACTCCCACCCCTCTCTTAATGAAGGGCCTCTTTGGATCCTCTCTGGAGTGGTTCGCTTTATCCCTACACTCCTTCACTTTTCTTAAGGTCTCTCCTATGCCAACACTGGTCATCAGAGTTTGACCGGTCGCTGTTTCGGATCCGTTGCGAAGACAATTTTTTAGACGAAACTCAAGGGGATCGATCTTTAAAGCTTGGGCGAGGAGATCCATCTGAGATTCGTGGGCAAAGGCCATTTGAGGGACTCCAAAGCCACGCATTGCACCGGACCATGAATTATTGGTGTAGACCATCCGACTCCGAACCTTCACGTTAGGAATGAGATAGGGTCCGGTAGCATGAACAGCAGACCGGATGCAAACCGTTGGTCCATAAGAGGCATAGGCCCCCGTGTCTCCTAAGATTTCCACTTCCACGGCAATCAGCGTCCCATCTTCTTTCACACCACTTTTATATCGAATCGTTAAGGGATGGCGTTTGGACGTAACCTGAAAGACCTCCTCCCTCGAGTAAACAATCTTCACTGGTTTTTTGAGATGAAAGACTGCAAGAGCCAACAAACACTGAATCGTGATGTCCAGCCTTCCCCCAAAGCCTCCTCCGGTCGCACATTGGATGATCCTCACCTGATCCAGGGACAACCCAAGCACAGAGGCCACTTCTTTTTGATCGTAATGAACGTTCTGGGTTGGACAGACGACCGTCACCCTCTCCTTTTCATCAAGAAAGGAGATACCTGCATCAGGCTCCAGGTAGGCATGGTCAACCCAGGTCGTCTGATAGGTCTTTTCTATAATGAGATGGGATTCCCTCAATCCCTTCTGAACATCCCCTTTAATGACATGAAATTCAAAAAGCAGATTTCCCTTATCGTGAATCAGGGGTCCATTTAGTTTGAGCGCCTCTTCAGGGTGGTTCAGAGCGGGAAGGTCTTCATAAACTACAACCACTTTGTTAGCGGCCGCTTCTGCGGCCTCCGATGTTTTGGCCGCAACCAATGCGACCGGGTCGCCAATATACCTCACCCGATCCGAACACAGGATGGGCTGATCCTTGGTAATCGTTCCAACGAGGTTCTTCCCAGGAATATCTTTTGCTGTAAAAACCCTCTCTACTCCTGGAATGCGGAGAGCCTCATCCATTTCGATTCTCACAATTTTGGCGTGAGATTTTGGACTCCGGACAACTTTAAGACAAAGTGGCTCTTTTGCGGGGAGATCCGCACCATACCTGACTTCCCCCAGAACCTTCTCCAGCCCATCCACCTTAGGTATGTTCGCCCCCACCTGTCTCCTCATCCCCTATCCTCCAGACAGCTTCTCATGGCCCTTAAAAATAAAGCCTCCACCACAGGCGCTTTATAGGGAGTTGAGGACCGGACACCGCTTGTGAGGACCATTACCCCGGAAACCTTTTGGGAGGCCGTTTTCAGTATTGCCTCGTCAGGGGATTTACCTTTCAAAAAGTCTTCCACCTCAGGCATTCTTTGCGGCCGGGGCATAACTGCTCCGGGAGAGATGCGGATATCCTTAATGAGATTCGATGACCTTTCAATCCGCAGAACAACGGCCATACTCATCCTCGCAATGGCCATGGCTTCTCTTCTGGCAAGCCTTATAAAACTGCTTCTCATGACGGAAGAGAGCTTCTCAAAACCGATGTGAACCAGTATCTCATGGGGTTTCAGATTCGTTTCATAAGGTCCCTTAAAAAGCTGATCAAGAGGGGCCTCTCTCGCCCCTTCTCTGGAGACGATCTTTCCGACAGCGTTCAACACCATCAAAGGGGGAAGACTATCTGCGGCCGGAGAGGCAT
Organism: Deltaproteobacteria bacterium; assembly: GCA_018333535.1. Classification (GTDB taxonomy): domain Bacteria; phylum Desulfobacterota; class BSN033; order BSN033; family UBA1163; genus RBG-16-49-23. Next base: position 3,144 of record JAGXTA010000046.1, read on the forward strand.
TGACAATATTGCCTCCGATTGTTCCAAGGTTTCTAATTTGAGGCGAACCGATCACAGAGGCCGCATCCGACAGGATCTTCCCATATTTCTTCAGCAGGGGAGAAGAGACAATTTCGGAATGGGTAACGGCGGCGCCGATCAGTATCCTTCCGTCCTGCTCTTCTATTTTCCGAAGTTCCGGAATTCGGGTGATGTCGATGAGAAGGCGGGGACTGTGATCTCCATTGCGCAGGCCGATCACCAGATCGGTTCCTCCGGCGATCACTCCCACGCCCTTACCGGCCTCCCATAGAATATTGCAGGCCTCCTCAAGCGTTTCAGGAATTATATAGTCAAAAGGAGGAATCATATCAACAAAATGGGGTACCAGAATACCAGGACATCAGGGAGCAGTTATCAGGACATCAGGAAATCAGATTTGAGTGTTTTACCTGATAACCCGATCCCCTGTTATCCTTCATCCTGGTTCCCTGGTCACCTGATAACCTTTCTTTTCTTCCCTGTATCTTCAATCGCTTCAACGATCTGCTGGTATCCTGTGCACCGGCAGAGGTGGCCGGAAATGGCGCCCTTCACCTCTTCTTTCGTTGGATGTGGGTTTCCATCCAGAAGCGTTTTTGCGGACATCAATATTCCAGGAGTGCAGAATCCGCATTGCACCGCCCCATGGTCAATGAATGATTGTTGAAGTGGATGAAGAAAAACCTGATCTCCTAATCCTTCAACCGTTTCCACACTCCTTCCCTCTGCCTTAGGAGCCAATATCAGACATGCATTGATCGGCCTTCCATCCATCACCACGGTGCATGCACCGCACTCCCCGATCCCACATCCTTCCTTTGTTCCGGTGAGGCCCAGTTTCTCACGTAGAAGCCGAAGAAGGGTCCAGTGAGGAGGAACCTCAACCTTTACTATCTTTCCGTTTATGGTGAACTTAATGGTTATTTCCATCGTTTGTATCAAACTCAGCCGCCGAAAGGTTTGAGGATCGCTTCGTTTGAGATTAGAGGTAAAATCTTTTAGCCTCATACCTCAAGTTTCGCTTTGCGAGACGCTCCTCAAGCCTCTATCAATATTTTACTTCTTCCCATATTTCATCGCAAAGCCATCATCCAGTGTCTTGGCCACTCCTTGAAGCGAGGAATGCCACCGGCTGATGATCACCTTTTTGTCGGTATAGAAGTCAATCGCCTCATTGGCCCGACCCCGGATATCACCGAACATCGAAATCTTCCTCCCGCCGACAGGGAAATAGGCAATAGGGGCAGGCGTTCCGATATTGATCCCCACCTGGCCCACATCGACCAATCGGGCAAATTCTCGGGCCCATCCGCCATTCTCCGTATAAATGTTTGCCGTATGGCCATAAGGGCTTTGATTGATGATCTGAACGCCCTCGGCAAGATCCTTCACCTTCTTGAGACAGCGAACCGGGCCAAACACCTCCAGTTGAAAGATGTGCATCTCTGGTTCCGCCTCGAAAACGGTAGGACCGATAAAATATCCTTTGGGATATTTGTCCACTCTGGGGTTTCTGCCGTCGAGGAGGAGTTTTGCCCCCCCTTTGACCCCATGCTCCACCTCTTTTAACATTTCGTCTAAAGCCTCTTTGGAGACAACCGGCCCCAGGGTTATCCCTTTATCCATGCCGTATCCAAGCACCAATTTTTTCGAGAGATCGAGGAACTTCTCTTTGACCTTTTCATAAACCTTCTCAACCGCCAGCACATTCGATACGGCAAAACACCGCTCTCCCACATGACCGAAACAGGAATCGACCACATTCTGCATGATCTCATCGATGATGGCATCCTCGGCAATCAGGACATGATTCTTTGCGCCTCCCTGGCATTGAGCCCTCTTGTTATGATGAATCGCCGTTTTATAGACACGCTCTCCCACCTCCGAAGAGCCGACAAAGGAAACCCCAACAGTCCCGGGATGGGTGACCAGGGCTTCGCCCACTCCACTCCCTGAACCGTGTAGAAGATTGAGCACTCCCTTGGGAAAACCGCACTCCTCGGCAATCTCAACTATCCTGGTAACCGTCATCGGACACAGACGACTCGACTTAACGATCGCCGTATCTCCTGCGGCAAGTCCCCACACAAAGTAGAGGGCGATCATGGCTGGAAAATTGAAAGGAGGGAGAAACACGAAAGCTCCGAGGGGTTCCCGAATGTACATCGTATCGACACCGGTTCCCACATCTTCTGCATGACTCCCCTTCAAAAGTTCCGGTCCCGCACAGGCATGCTCCACATATTCCATCGCCCGGGTTATCTCTCCCCGTGCATCGGCCAGGGTCTTTCCATTTTCATTTACAATCAACCCGGCGATCTCGTCCTGATGTTTCTGGAGCCTTTCATGAAAATCGAAGAGGAATTTTGCGCGCCGGGGTGGGGGCGTGTTTCTCCATGGCCAGAAGGCTTCCTGGGCGAGCCTCACCGTCCTATCAATTTCGTCAGGGGTTGTTTCCGGACAGAGGGCAATCACCTCATCCGTAGCCGGATTTTTCACCTCAAGCCACCGATGCGTCTTCGACTCCACCCACTGCCCATTAATGAAATTTTTGAGTCTCTTCGGTTCCATTGTCGATCCTTTCTAATCAATAATATTTTATCCCTATCAATTCATAAATTCGAATTTCGAAGCACGAATTTCGAAACAAATTCAAATGTTCAAAATATAAATGACCCAAACGGATAAGTTTTAAATTTTGAGACTTGAATTTTGATATTGTTTCGAATTTCGAAATTAGGATTTCGAATTTTCATAAACCTACCTTCCCATCATATTCGGCAGGAAGAGAGCGATCTTCGGAAAAAGAGTGATCAGGATGACGACCGCTATCATCGATATAACAAAAGGGGCGGCCCCGCGGAAGATCGTTTGCATGGGGACATCCTTGACCACACCTGCAAGCGTATAGACATTCAGCCCGACAGGCGGAGTGATGAGTCCTGCCTCCATCATAATCACACAGATGACTCCGAACCAGATGGGATCGAAACCGAGCGTCTTAATGACAGGAAAGATGACAGGCATGGTGAGCACCATCATCGAGATTGCATCGAGAAAACAGCCAAGCATCATGTAGATCAAAATGATGATGGCAAGGATCACATATCGAGAAACCTCAAGACCACCCATCCAGGAGGAAACCGCCATGGGGATGGTCGAAAGGGCGAGAAAGTAACTAAACACACTCGCCCCTGCCACGAGAAAAAGGACCAGAACAGAAATTCGGGCCGCCTCAAAAAGGGATGCCGAGAGATTTTGTAGGGTCAACCTTCCCTTCAGTAAAATGATAATAAAAAGGGCTGAAGCGCCAATGGCGCCGGCCTCTGTGGGATTGATAAAACCCAAATAGATACCACCTATGACGATGAGAAATACAAGGACGGTCTCCCATACCCCTGAAAAAGCCAATATTTTCTCTTTAAAACTGATCTCACCCGGAGTGGCCGGAGCCAGGGCTGGATTCATCTTCACCTGAAAGATAATGACAACGATAAAGGCGAGGGAAAGAAGAAGGCCCGGGATGATTCCGGAAATCAAAAGTTTCCCAATGGACTGTTCGGTCAGCATGCCATAGACCACAAACCCGAGGCTGGGCGGGATTAGAAAACTGAGTGTTCCTCCTGCTGCCACCGCACCCACGGCCAATTTGGGCGCATACCGGAAGCGTCTCATCTCCGGAATGGCGATGTTTCCCATGGCGGCGGATGCCGCCACCGAAGACCCGCTCAGAGCCGCAAAAAAAGCGCAAGAAACAATGGTGGCGATCCCCAGCCCTCCTGGCAATCGCCTAAACCACTTGTCGAACGTTTGATAGAGTTCTCTGGTAATGCCAGCATTTCCTGCAAATCCTCCCATCAAAATAAAAAGGGGGATAATCGTATAGGGATAAAAGGAAGCCGTTTCGTAGACCGTATTGGCAACCACGGGCAGGGCTGCATTGATCGAGGTCAGATAGCCAATACCAAGAAAACCCACCAACATCATCACAAAGGCAATGGGCATGCCCAGAAAGAGAAGAAAGACAAGTAGAAGACTGCCAAGGATTCCGACGGTAACCGGATTCACTGCGTCCTCCTCTTAAACTTGACTGCGGATTCGATGAAACTGATCAGAAGTTCCAGCCAGAGAAGAAAACCCCCGATGGAGACAAGCAGACGGAAGGGATACTGCGGAATTCTTAACATATCCGAGACGGTCTTCTCTTTGATTCCTTCGGTCCACCCCATCCAGACCAGGATGGCAATGATGAAGAGACTGAGAAGCGTGGTAAATATTTCACAGAGAGCTCTGCCTCGAGGGGAAAACCTGGAGGTCACAAAATCGACTCCCACATGTCCTTTCACTTGCTGGGTGTAGGCCACGCCCAGCAAAATGAAGACGACAAGGAGATACTGCGATATTTCAAAAGCTCCCGGAATGGTCTTGGAAAAAAATTTCCTTCCCACTACATCCCCTGTGGTGAGTAGCATCAACGGAAGGAGTAGACACATTCCCCCTCCGCAAACGTAATAATTAATCCGCCGGATCAGATGTTTGATCTTCATGGCCGATTGGCCTCCAACGAAAAACAACATAGAAGGGGCCCCCCCTGGCGCCCCTTCACTTTATGTTAAGTACTTATTAACCGTCTCAGCATTGAATTGACATAAACATTGGAAAATCTCCCCTCCCCCTCTTTTCCAAAGAGGGGTAATCCCTCCCTTTGGCAAAGGGAGGTTAGGAGGGATTTTACAAATCGATGTCTTTACTATTTTGAGACTGTTAATAAAACCGTCACCCTGAACTTGTTTCAGGGTCTCCGAGATGTCCCGCCATTGGCGGGATTCAGCATGACAGTTTAATGGTCCAAGTTTTTTGAAATCGAAACTTGGTGTGTCATTCTTTAAGCCCACTCCTTAGGAAATGCAACGACTTTGACGCCTCTCTTTTCGCATTCCTGATTGTACATCCTCACGACCTCTTTCGCCGGAAGGCCTTTTCCCTCAAGATCGGCCACCCACTTCCGGGTCACCTCTCTGAAGTTTTCATACCAACGCTCCGCTTCATCCGTAGGAAGATTGAAGAGGGTCACTCCCTTGTCGGTAATCTCTTTCATCATGACCTTGTAAACTTCCCGGTTTAATCCTCCTGTCGTCTTAAAGGGATTGCTGCTCACCGATTCAATGATCTTCTTCTGATCCTCCGGGACTTTCTTCCAGCTCTCGAGGTTCATGACCACGCCTTCGGTCACACACCCAAAAGTAGCAACTACGCCATGCTTGGCCACCTCATGAAGTTTAAAACCCAGAACCAGGGGTGGACAGGTTACCAATCCATCAATTGTCCCTGTTTCAATGGCCAGGTAGACATCGCCCAGAGGCATAAAGATAGGCTCTGCGCCCAGAGACTTGATATAATGTGTTTGGTGGCCCCCGGGTGTTCTGATCTTCATTCCCTTGGTGTCGGCCAGGGATCGAACCGGTTTTTTCGTCCACAGAAAAGACTGGATGCAACCGTTCAATTCAATCATCTTCACATCCTTGAATTCCCGATTCAGGATCCGATCATACATCGCATTTCCAATGTCTGTGGCCAGGTCTTTCCCATCGACCCAGGCCGCCAGAGAGAGAACGTCTGAAAGAGGAAAACGGCCCGGTGTCCATGTAGCAGTGAAGTAGCCCATATCCGAAAGACCTTTTGCCACAATATCGAAATGCTCAGGCCCCTTCCCCAAGGCTCCTCCGGCATACAGAGTAGAGGCAATCTTGCCTCCGCTTCTCTTTTTCAATTCCTCTAACATCGGCTCCCAGACCGTCTTCACCTCTCGCCCTACAGGAGGGTGCCAGGTGCTGAATCTGATGTTAGCGGCCTGTCCATAAGCCAACTCATAAATTCCTACGCCGGCCCCCAATGCCACACCACCGATCACTGAATGTTTTAAAAAATCCCTTCTCGTCGTCCCGTCACACATGTTTCGATCCTCCTTTTTGATTTATTTCTCCCACCACCTTAAGGCGATATATGAGTGGGATTTGATAATATTTTTTTACTAAAATTTGACCAACGCTGAGGTCCCCTCAATGAAAAGTGACTTTGTTTTTATTATTACCAAATTCTCACTTTTTCCACAATAGATATTCCATTTTAATATTGGAGAGGGATCGAAAGATGTTTCCCCTGACTTTCCGATTTTTCTTTTCCAGAGCCTCAATGAGGTCTTTAATCTCCTTCCTTTTAGTCTTTCCGGAAACAGGACAGCCTCCCGAACCGAAAGGCAGACTCATCTCTTTTGCAAACCGTTCGATTTTCTTCTCCTCGATGAGGGCAAGAGGCCGAATGAGGGTGATCTTCCCTTTGAACAGGGTTTGCAGGGGAAGCATGGTGCTGATCTCTGCGCTGTAGAAGATGTTGAGCAGAAAGGTTTCGATGATATCGTCTTTGTGATGCCCGAGGGCAATCTTATTACACCCGAATTGCTGGGCAATATGAAAAAGCCGTTTCCTCCTTTCCCAAGCGCAGAGAAAACAGGGATTCTCCCTGTTCTCGGGACTATTGGCTCTCTTCCCGATATTCGTGAACTCAATGTGGTAAGGAAGGCTCCTCGACTCAAAAAAATCCCTCAGGATCTCCGTCCGTCCTGTTCCGAACCCCAAATCGATATGAACTGCAATCAATTCGTAATGAATGGGAACCCGCTTCCGACGCTCATTGAGGAGGTGAATAAGCGTAAGGCTATCTTTTCCCCCTGAAACTCCCACCACGATCCGGTCTCCATCCTCGATCAGACCGTAACGGTGGATCGCCTTTCCCATTAAACTACGAATCTCTTTTTCCCAGTAGGCCATGGTTATGTTTGAGGATCGCTTCGCTTGAGGAGCGTTTTACTTAAGGACCGCTTCGCTCGAGGGTATTAATGCAAGAGATCTTCAGCCTCTCGCCTCAAGTCCCAAGGACAATCCTAAAGGCCTCAGGGCCGCTCCTGAAACGAAGTGCTCCTGCCCTCATATGCCTTTAATCGGACATATATCACATTCCGGGTTCTTTTTGCATACGTTTTTCCCTAAATGAACCAGAAGGGCATGATATTCGTTAAATAGCTTTTCATCATGAGGAAGATGGTCCATAAAAAGGTTTTGCATCTCCCCATAAGACGCCCCTTCAGAAATGATGCCATGCCTTGAAAGGATCCGTTTCGTATAGGCGTCAACAACGAATATGGGTTTTTGAAGGCCGTAGAGAAGGATGCTGTCGGCTGTTTCCGGTCCGATTCCGTTCACCCCGAGGAGTTCTTCCCTCAACTCCATGAACTTCCTTCTCTTCATCTTTTTTATATCACCGCCGTATTGTTCAAATAGAAAGCCCACAAAGGTTTTTAATCGCTCCGCCTTGATCCGATAGTATCCCGACGATCTGATCAGGGAGGCTAATGGCCCTGGCTTAAGACGGTGAATTCCTTTTGGATTCAACAAACCCTTCTCTTTCAGTTTTTGAATGGCCTTTTCCACATTTTTCCAGGAAGTATTCTGGGTCAGGATCGCTCCCACCATCACTTCAAAGGGTGTCTCTCCGGGCCACCAATGACGAGGACCGTAGGCCCCGTACAGTGTCCGGTAGATGTTCATCAATAGAACCTTCATCGATTTCACCATTTTTCGAAACGCACAGTTTCAAGTTCGGAGTTCGGAGTTGGGAGTTCGGAGTTTTTAAAACAAAATCTCCGAACTACGAACTCATTACTCCGAACTGACTTATTTGAGCCTTTTCCGGAACCTCATCGAACTCAATGTAATCATCAGCCCACCCAGAACCGCCAGGGCCAGCATCTGGGGCCACAGGATTTCCAGTCCCACCCCTTTTAGAAAGGTCCCCCTGATGATGACCAGGAAATATCTCAGAGGATTGATATAGGTAAGATACTGAAGCCACTGCGGCATATTCTCCAGAGGGAAAGCAAAGCCGGAAAGAATAAACGCCGGATTCATGAAGAAGAAGGTGGAGATCTGGGCCTGCTGCTGGGTCGATGAGATGGTCGAAATGAAAAGGCCGATCCCAACCGAACTCATCAGGAAGAGGAGATTTCCCAGGAGGAGGACGAGAGGATTTCCGCGGAGGGGAACCTCGAACCAGAACACTCCGATCAGGGCAATCATCACCACATCGATAAAACCGATCAATGCAAAGGGGAGTGTCTTTCCAAGCACAAGCTCCCAGGAGCGGATGGGTGTGACCATGATCTGTTCGAGCGTTCCCATCTCCCTCTCCCTCACAATGGCCTGAGCGGTCAGGATCATGGGGATGAGAAAAGCAATCGTGGCAATGACTCCCGGGACATAAAAAAATCGGCTTTCCAGGTTGGGGTTGAACCATATCCGATGCTCAAGCTCTGCGCCTGCTTCTTCGAAATCCTTCATCCCTTCCCGGTTAAGCCTCTTCACAATCATTTCCGTCGAATATTCGGAAAGAATCCGGCTCATATATCCCAGGGCAATCATGGCTGTATTGGACTCCGTCCCATCGACAATGATCTGGAGCCCCGCAGTGTCACCCTTTTTAATTTTCCGAGAAAACCCGCTCGGGATTTCGAGGCTGATGGTGATCTCTCCCTTTTTAATGAGCGCCTCAATTTCTTTGGGGGTCTCGGGATGAGAAACAATTTTGAAATATTTTGAACTCCTGAACCGGGCGATGAGATCCCTTGAGTCCACACTCTGATCCAGGTCCCTGATGGCGGTGGTGATGTCCCTCACATCAAGATTCGCCGCATATCCAAAAACGATCAGCTGGAAAATGGGCGGAAAGATGAGCGTGATCCTTAACCGCTTATCCCTCAGGACGTGAATTAACTCTTTGACAAATAGAAATCGAACCCGTTTAAACATAAAAACCTTTTGGAATATTGGAATACTGGAATACTGGAATATTGGAATATTGGGTAAAATTTAAAATTCGTGTGACATTTCAGCCCATGAAGAGGCTATCAGAAGATCAGGTCATCAGGAAGTAGACATCAGGATAACAGGATACCAGATTAACCCCATAGACTGTTATTCCTTATCTGAGACCCTGGTATTCCGATATCCTGCCTCCCGATTTCCTGGTCACCTGATATCCGTATTTCGCCACACACAAATCGTTCCGGTTAGTTTCAGCATTCCATCCTCCCTTTTTTATCTTAACTCCTTCTTGAAACTTCTGGTTGCCACGGCAAGCCCTAACAGTCCCATCCCGACTAAAACAAGGGTTTCTCTCCACAGAAACGAAAAATCCGACCCTTTTAGAAAGATCTCTTTGACGATGGTCACATAATATCGGGGAGCAATCCCGTAGGTGATGACCTGAAGCCAGAAAGGCATATTCGAGATGACAAAGGTGAACCCTGAAAGAAGAAAGGTCGGAAGAAAACCGATGATCATGGCCATCTGGTTGGCAAACAGTTGTGTCCCCGCTATGGCGGAGATGGTCAACCCCATGGCCAACGCTACAATCAGATAGACACAGGAGAGGATGAGGAGCAACAGCACGCTCCCCCTCAGGGGGACCTGAAAGACCAATCTCCCCATCAGAACAGCCAGCGACAGATCCAGAAGGCCAAGGAAGAAGTAAGGGAATAACTTTCCGATGATCAACTCCGCTTTCCGGACAGGAGTGGAGATGAGAAGCTCCATCGTCCCTTTCTCCCATTCCCTCACCACCACCTGGCCGGTGAGAAGCACTCCAATGATCGAAATGATGACTGCCACCAGTCCGGGGATAAAATAATTTTTTGACTCCAGTTCTTCGTTAAACCAAATTCTGGTCCGGCCTTCCAGCGGCGGTTCCGGTCTTTTCCGGCCCATTCGTTCTATCTTTAAAAAGGTTTTTTCCTGCGTATAATCCCGGACAACGGCCTGGACATAGCTGAGGATGATATTGGCTGTATTGGAGTCGCTCCCATCCAGTATGACCTGAACCGGAGCTTTCTTCCCTGCCTTCACGGTTCTGGAGAAGTCGTGCCTCAGGACCAGTCCCATCTTGATCGCTCCCTCATCGATCAGCCTTCTCATCTCTCTTTCATTTTGAACAAAACCAAAAAGGCTGAAATAAGGAGAGCCGGTAAACCGATGGACGAAGGAAAGACTCTCTTGGGCGCCATCGTAATTGAGAACAGCCATCTTCACCTTTTTCACATCGAGACTCACCGCATATCCGAAAAGAAGCATCAGGAGAGCGGGCATAAGGATGACCAGTCCCAGGCTCCTCGGATCGCGGTAGATGTGGATGAACTCCTTTCTGGCAATGGCCCAGGTCCGAGAAAGGCTCAACGCTCATTCTCCTTTTCGATTAATGATACAAAGACATCTTCGAGAGAAGGTCGTATCCATTCCATCCGTTTCAGAAGAATATGGTGGGTTTGAAATAAGGCTTTGATCTCCTGTTCTGAATCGACCCCTTCTTTCCCAATGATATGGAGCCCATCTCCAAAGACAGCGGCCTCTGAGGCCCAGGCCGCCCTTTTCAGAAGATCGAGAGCCGGAATCAGGGGATCACACCCCACTTCAAGAATTCCCCGGGAGAGGGTTTTCATCTTCAATTCAGTTGGGGTCCCGAGGGCGACGATCTTGCCCTGATAGATTAATGCCAGCCGATCGCAATATTCGGCCTCATCCATATAGTGAGTGGTGACAAAAACGGTAACTCCCTTCTCGGCCATTTGCTGGATCAAACTCCAGAAATTTCGGCGTGAAATGGGATCCACGCCAGAGGTGGGTTCGTCCAGAAAGAGGATTTCAGGTTGATGGAGTAAGGCACAGGCTAACGCCAGTCTCTGTTTCCAGCCTGCGGCCAGTGTCCTGGTCAGTCGATCCCGTAGATCCTGAAGGCCTGCCCTGTCGAGAGCCTGTTTCTCTCTCTCTTTCTGCAGAGGACCTGAAAGGCCGTAAATCCCTCCGAAAAAATGGAGGTTCTCCAATACCGTCAGGTCCTCATAGAGAGAGAACTTTTGAGACATATATCCAATCACCTGTTTGATCTTCTCGGGCTCTTTCACGATATCAAACTCTGCGACTTTCCCTTTTCCTGAAGTGGGCATCAACAAGCCGCAGAGCATCCGGATGGTCGTCGATTTCCCAGCCCCATTGGGTCCAAGAAAACCGAAGATCTCTCCCTTCCTGACCTGAAAATGGATGTGATCGACGGCGACGAAATCACCAAAGGTCTTGACGAGATCTTCAACCTCAACGGCATAAGAAGTCATAAAAACCTCAATGCAAATTGCAAAATTAACAATTCAAAGTTAGCATTTTTTTGATCTCCATTTTGCATTTTGCAATTTTCATTGCTAACTTTGCATTGATTATTTACCCCTTTCTCTCACCATCGAAACAAAGGCATCTTCAAGAGAGGGTCTCACGACATTTAAATCCACGATTTCCATTCTCACCGCCTTTAAGACATCCCGGATCGCTCTTTCTCCTTCTTCCGGTTCGTCAACCAGGATGTGGATCTTATCTCCGGACAGGACAAGGCTGCGAAAGGCTCCCCTCCCTTCCAGGATTTTCATCCCCTTCTGATGATTTTCAAGGCGCAGTTCCAGAATGGTCCCTCCGATTCCAGCTTTGACGGCGGAGGGTGTATCCGCCACCAGCAGCTCTCCCTGATGGATCAAACCGATGCGACTGCACCGCTCCGCTTCATCCATATAGGAGGTCGAAAAGAGGATGGTGACGCCCTCCTTTAAAAGGTCATAAAGGATGACCCAGAAATCCCTCCTCGAAAGGGGATCGACGCCGGTCGTTGGTTCATCTAACAAAAGGATCTCGGGAGTATGGATCAGGGCGCAGATTAATCCTAATTTCTGTTTCATCCCTCCGGAGAGGTCTTGCGCCTTTCTTTTTCCGAAGGGCTCAAGGTTGGCAAATTGAAGAAGCCTTCCGATCCGATCCTTCCTTCCTTTCCTCGGGACACGATAGAGGTCCGCATAGAAATGGATATTTTCAAGGACGGTCAGATCTCCATAGAGTCCGAATCGCTGTGGGAGATATCCCACTTTCTCCATTAATCGCTCAGCTTCTTTTCGAATATCACAGCCCGCCACCGTTGCTTCCCCTCCGTCAGGAGGAAGAATTCCACAGAGCATACGGAGAGTGGTCGTCTTTCCTGAAGCATCCGGACCGACAAAACCGAATATCTCCCCTGTTTTCACCTCCAGGCTAAGCCGGTTGACTGCCGTCAATGATCCAAAGGTCTTCGTCAGGTTGGTTGTCTGAATGGATAGCATTGATTACAGAAATCCAAATTTCAAAATCCAAATATCAAAGGAATGTCAAATTGCAAAACAGAGATTTTCTGAATTTGAACTTTGGATTTGATTTGACATTTGAAGTTTGTCATTTGAACTTACCTGGACATTAAAAGCATCGGGGTCTCATTTCTTGGTATTATCTTTACCAAAAGACGAAGATACTGGGGCCAATAAAATCCGCCCATCAGCAGGCATGCCCGGCTTCAATTCACGGTCGGGATTGGGGATGTCCACTTTGATGCGGTAGACCAATGTCACTCTTTCTTTCTCCGTCTGGATCTGTTTGGGCGTGAATTCAGACTGAGAAGAGATGAAGGATATTTTCCCTTTATACTCTTTTGGGGGACGGAGATCGGTTGTCACAATGACTTCCTGACCCCATCTCACACGGCTGAGTTCGGTCTCCGGGATATAGGCTTTCAGCCAGACATTGACGATATCGGCAAGGGTGAGAACAGAGGTCCCTGGATTGACCACCTCGCCTTTCTCACCCGATTTGACGAGCACAATTCCTGAAATGGGAGATTGCAGAACCGTATAACCGAGTTGTGTCTCTGCCAGTTTTAACGAGGCGCGAGCCTGCTCCACCTGAGCCCTTCCGTCTTCGATGTCCTCCTTCCTCGGCCCTTCCTTGACCTTTTTGAAAACCTCCGTTGTCCCTTCCAAAGCCGCTTTGGCAATCTTCAATTTGGTCTCGGCATTATCCAGCGTCTCTCTGGGAATCACGCGCCCATCAAAAAGGGTTTTCATCCGTTCATATTGAGTCTTCTTATTTTCAAAATCGAACTGCGCCTGCTGGAGGTTTGCCTTTGCTTCTCTGATCTCTTCAGGCCTCGAACCTGCAAGCAACTTTTCCAATCGCGCCTGGGATGCTCGCAAGGTGGCCCGCGCTAATTCGACCCGCTGCCGAAGATCCTCATCATCCAGCATGGCAATCACTTTGCCTTTCTCAACCCAATCCCCCTCCTGGACATAGAGTTGGACAATTCTTCCGGACAGTTTAAAACCGACATCCACCTCTGTCGCTTCGATGTTTCCGGAAACTTTGATGGAAGAGTCTCCATCGCCTTTATCTTTGACAAAAAGATAAAAAACGAGGCCCACCGCAAAAATCACTATAAAAAAGAAGAAAAACACCCAACGTTTCATTTGAATATTCCCTAATGGCAAGTCAACCTGGTTGTTGAATAAAAATAATATGAGAAGGGGGGTGGGTATGCTGGAAAGCCTTTACAGCGGCACCTTTAAGTGGTTTGTTAATAAGGTATCAAGCATATCCCAGAGATCACCTCAGGTGACATCAAATGTTTCCCATAACATATAGAAACGATCCGCAATTGTAAAGGATTGGAAGCATGCCCACCCCCCTTTTTTGCAACAATGAGAGCAAACCCATTATAAATTTCATTTTTCTTCCTGTCAAAAGTTTTACCTTCCAAAAGAAGGAACCCACTTGAATTTTTCATCCTTTATAGTAAGATGTTTGTAAGATGTTAAGATTCAATGATATTTTGGATCGTTTGGGGTCCTATAATCCCAATGCCGACACAGACCTCTTAAGAAAGGCCTATGTCTTTTCCGCCAAAGTCCATCTTGGCCAGGTCCGCCTCTCCGGCGAGCCTTATCTCACCCATCCTCTTGAAGTGACCGGAATCCTCACCCAGATGCAGCTCGATGCCGCCACCCTTGCCACAGGCCTTCTTCATGATGCCGTAGAGGATACGCTGTCCACTCTCGAAGAGATCCGTGGAAGCTTCGGAAATGAAATTTCCCAGTTGGTTGACGGGGTGACCAAGATCAGCCGGATCTCCCTTCGGTCATCTGAGGAGAGTCAGGCAGAAAATTTCCGGAAGATGATACTGGCTATGGTGAAAGACATCCGGGTCGTCCTGGTAAAACTCGCTGACCGCCTTCACAATATGCGAACCCTTCGATACCACACCCCGGAAAAACAGGCGGAGATCGCCCAGGAAACCCTCGACATCTACGCCCCCTTGGCCAACCGCCTTGGAATTGACTGGATCAAAACAGAGCTGGAAGACCTCGCCTTCAAGCACCGCTACCCCGATATCTACGGGGAGATTCAGCGAAAGATCGCTAAAAAGGAGAGGGAGCGGCAACGTTATATCGAAGAAGTGAAACGAACCCTGTTGAAGAAGCTTTATGAAAACAAGATCGAAGGGGAAGTGACGGGCCGACTTAAGCAGATTTACAGCATCTATCTAAAGATGAAAGACCAGAATATCGATTTTGATCAGGTCTATGATATTACCGCCTTCCGGATCGTTGTCCACAGCATCAAAGATTGTTACGATGTCCTGGGCATCATCCACTCCCTCTGGAAACCCATCCCCGGCAAATTTAAAGACTACATCGGGCTTCCCAAGGAGAATCTGTATCAATCCCTTCATACGGCTGCCATCGGACCTTATGGGGAACGGATTGAAATACAGATTCGCACCCGCGAGATGCACCGGATCGCGGAGGAAGGCATCGCCGCTCACTGGAAATATAAGGAAGGGAAACCCCTGGACGAGGCGGATGACAAAAGATTTACCTGGCTGAGACAACTCCTCGAATGGCAGCGCGATCTGAAGGATGATCAAGAATTTATTGAAAGCGTCAAAGTGGACCTCTTCCCCCATGAGGTCTATATCTTTACTCCGAAAGGCGAGGTGAAAGAATTCCCTGCGGGGGCGACCCCGGTTGATTTCGCCTATAGCATCCACTCCGATGTCGGGAATCATTGCATCGGAGCAAAGGTCAACGGGAAAATTGTCCCCCTGAAATATGAGTTCAAAAGCGGAGATACGGTTGAGATTCTGACCTCCCCGAACCAAAAGCCAAGTAAAGACTGGCTCAAGTTTGTCAAAACCCCCCGGGCCAAAACCAAGATCCGGCAGTGGTTCAAATCAGAGGAGAGGGAGAAATCGATCATCCTTGGGAAAGAGATTCTGGATAAGGAACTTCGAAAATTCGATCTTCATCAGGCCAAGTTGATGAAGTCTGGAGAACTGGAAAAAGTGGCCGGCGAATTCAGTTTTCAGGGAGCGGAGGATCTGATTGCCGCCGTCGGTTATGGAAAGGTGACCGCCAACCAGATCATTGGAAAGCTCCTTCCTCCGGAAAAGTTTGAAAAGAAGGAAGAGGAAGAGGGTCGCCTCCAAAGCCTCCTTCATAAGATCACACGCACCGGTCCGAAAGATGCCCTCCTCATTAAAGGAATTGATAATGTGATGGTTCGTTATGCAGGATGTTGCAACCCCGTGCCTGGAGACAGGGTCGTGGGGTTCATCACAAGAGGGCGTGGGGTGACGATCCATACGGTCGATTGTCAGAGCATGTTGGATGAAGATCCCAATCGAAAGGTCGAGGTGGAGTGGGATTCGACAAAGGGATACAGCTATCCGGTTCGGATTCGCATCTATTCGGATGACAAGAAGGGATTGCTGGCGGAGATCAGCAGCTCCATCGCCTCCCACGAAGCCAACATCACCAATGCAAGAGTCGATACGACCGATGATCATAGGGCGATTGGAACCTTCGAACTTCAGATCCGGGATTTAAACCATCTGAGGAAAGTGATGAAGGGCCTCGAAAAAATAAAGGGGATCCACAAGGTGGAAAGGATGAGGATCGAAGGTCAGGCTGAATCCTGAGGTAGTCGCATGGTCAAATAGTCTCATTGTCTTTTAGTCTAAAAACAATAAGACCATGAGACGATACGACTATGTGACTTTTTTTAAGATCAGGCTGCTTTCGTAACCGAACCGGAGCGGAGGCATCTTGCACAGACTTTTATCTTAATCGTCCTTCCCTCTTTGATCGCCTTCACCTTATGGAGATTCGGATACCAGACCTTGCGGGTCTTATTATTTGCATGACTGACATTATGTCCAAAAACAGGCCCCTTACCGCAGATCTCACACTTTTTTGCCATTTGAAAACCTCAAAATGAATTTTAAAATGAATAACATAGACCTGATAAAAAAGCAAGGAAGGACCCCTTAAACGAGGTATGGAAACTCCCCGGATGGCCGAAGACGAAGCCCCATTTTTTCTATCTCCCGATGAAACTCTCGATTCTTTCTTCAATGGGAAACTGAAAATTCTTCAGAAGAAAGAAGGATACCGTTTCTCAATCGATGCGGTTCTGCTCGGCCAATTTGTCAAAATTCGAAGGAGCGAAAAAGCCATTGACCTGGGGACAGGGTGCGGCATTCTTCCCCTCTTGTTATCACAGACGACAAAAGCCTGCTCCTTTGTCGGCGTGGAGATCCAGAAGTCGCTGGCCGATGTCGCGGTCAAAAGTGTCATCTTAAACTGTCTTGAAGACCGCATCTCCATTCTTCGCCAGGATTTCAGAAAATTAAAAACCTCTTTCCCTCCGGGTTCTTTTGATGTCGTTCTCTCCAACCCTCCCTATCGAAAATATCGGACGGGCAGGATCAACCCCTCTCCCCAGAAAGCCATTGCACGGCATGAAATAAAGGGAACCTTGAATGATCTGGTCTCCATCGCTTCTTATCTTTTGCCGCATAAGGGGAGATGCTATTTCATCTTTCCCGCTTCGCGAACCGTTGATCTTTTAGTTGCCTTGAGAAAAGGAAATCTGGAGCCAAAACGTTTTCAGTTTGTCCATCCCCGTGTCGGAGAGAGCGCGAAATTCCTTCTTGTCGAATCGGTCAAATCGAGTGGCGCGGAGCTCAACATCATGCCGCCCCTGATCCTCCCTCCCTAAAGAACTCTCAAAACCTACTCTTCGCTCTTTGATTGCACAGATTTCAAAAATGGATTTCACAGACTATTCTTTATTGATCAATGCATTTCCAATCTGTGTAATCGGTTCCTAATCGGTGTAATCAGAGATTTCTAGGCTTTGTCAGAAATCTCATAAAATACTTTTGACAATGGGCGATGAATAGGATAATAATTTTAACAGATGAACGTTTTGAATGCTTCCATTTCGAGAACCAAAGAGAAGTCTCCCTTAGAAGAAATCCTCCTGTGGGTTGGAGACGATCTCAAAAAGGTGGACCTTGAGTTCCGAAGGAATTTAAAGTCCGATGTCCCCATCATTGCCGCCATTGGAGAACATCTTCTTCTCAGCGGAGGCAAACGGCTTCGCCCGATCCTTCTTCTGCTTTCCGCCAGGGCCTGCGGATATCAGGGAGAGGCGCACATCTCCATGGCCAGTTTAATCGAATTCATCCATACCGCCACGCTTCTCCATGACGATGTCGTGGACCGGGCCGAACTCCGGAGGGGAATGGAGTCGGCCAATGCCAAATGGGGAAATGAGGCCTGTGTCCTGGTCGGGGATTTTCTCTTTACAAAATGCTTCTCCCTGCTCGTGGAAAATGGAAATCGAAAAATCCTTCAAACGATTTCCAGGGCGACCACCCTGATGGCAGAAGGAGAACTTGAGGAATTGATTAAAACGAATGACCTTTCCCTGACCCAGGAGGATTACTTTTCCATCATAGCGCGAAAAACAGCGGCGCTCTTCTCTGCCGCCACTCAGGTTGGGGCTATCCTTGGAGAAGCTTCGAAGGAGAAAGAAACGGCTTTAACCCATTTTGGGATGGATCTCGGAATTGCCTTTCAACTGATTGACGACAATCTCGACTACACGTCCAGGGAAGAGGAATTCGGAAAGAAGATTGGGATCGACCTCCAGGATGGAAAGGTCACGCTTCCTCTCATCTATACCCTGAACCACTGCACTGAGAAAGAGTCGGCCATCATCCGTCAGGCCGTCGAATCCGATCCCATGACCAGTGAATCCTTCTCCCAGGTGATAACGATTATTGATAACTATCGTGGTGTAACCTACACCTGGGAAAAGGCGAGAGAATATGTGGCAAGGGCAAAAGGACACCTCCATCATCTTTCCGGCTCAATGGAGAAGGAAGCCCTCCTAATCCTGGCTGATTATGTGCTGGAGAGAAGGCTGTAGATGAAGAGGGATGAGTCAGTCCTATAGCAATAAGATTATGAGTAAAAGTGACAATAATGTGTTTTATAACGAGCGCATTTTAAATCCGAAGCACAAAATCCGGGCGAAGCGTCCAGCAGGACCAATTCGAAACAATCTCAAATGGTCCAATATCAAATGTTCAAAACGAAAAAAGTTTAAGAAATTTGAATTTTAAGCATTCGAATTTGTTTCGGATTTCGATATTCGAATTTCGAATTTTTTCAATTAAAATAGAGGAGTGAAAAATGGTGAATGATTCGAGTTTGCTTCATGTAAACGATAAGAATTTTGCCTCGGAAGTCCTTCAGGCCACCGTTCCGGTGTTGGTTGATTTCTGGGCAACCTGGTGTGGACCCTGCCGTGCCATCAGCCCCATCGTTGAAGAGCTGGCAAAGGAATTTTCAGGCCGGGTCAAAATAACAAAACTCAATGTGGATGAAAACCCCGCCATACCCGGTCAGTATGGTGTGCGTGGAATACCCACTCTCATCCTCTTCAAAGAGGGAAAGGTTCTTGATCAGATTGTCGGATCCGTCCCTAAGGTCCGTTTGAAAGCGTTGATCGAAAAAGCCCTGTAATAAAGGATATCAGGCTACCAGGAAAACAGGAAGCAGGATACCAGAAGCATTAGAATATCAGGTGACATGAAAGGTAAAAGATTCTAAATCTGACACCCTGATATCCTGATTTCCACCACCTGATAGCCCGATTTTCTGATAACCGATGGGCATTGATTCGAATCTTATATCCGAAAGGTTGAATATTCTTGAGACGTTCTAATCTTTTCTTGCCGTTGCTTCTTATCCTGTGCCTGGGATCACTCTTTCCACTCTTCCATTGTGCCCAAAGAACGAAGGACCCTGCCTCTGCGCCTGACTTCACGCTTAAAACCATCGAAGGTCACGAGGTTGCCCTCTCCGGATTGAGAGGGAAGGTGGTCTTGCTCGATTTCTGGGCAACCTGGTGCGGACCCTGCAAGGAATCGATCCCCCATCTGATCCAACTCTATAAAAGTTATCAGGACAAGGGATTCGAACTGATCGGGATGAGTACGGATAAAGCGGGAGACGTGGAGATGGTCCGCCGTTTTGTCAAATCGATGGACATCCCCTATCCCATCATCATGACTCCCGATGAAGTGGCCAGAAATTACAAAGTGACCGGCCTTCCCACCACTGTTCTGATCGATAAGGAAGGTAAAGTCCGGGAGAAGATCGTTGGATTTAATAGCGCCATCGGCCAACAGATTGCAGCGAGGGTCGAAGAACTCACCTCAGAAAAACCCTAAAATAAATCCAAATGATAGATAGTTTTTATCTTCTAATTCATTTGGCATTTGAACTTTGACATTTGGTATTTCTATTTCTTCCCCTTTTCCTGAAACAACTGAAAGTATCCTTCGATTAACTTCTGAGGATCTAAATTGAGCGCACGGGCATAGGCCTTCAAAAATCCCTTCAGGTAGACCATAGCGGGGAGATGGTCCAGGTCCTCCTCCTCAATCAGCTCCAGGGTCTTCATATTGATCTTCGTTTCAGCGGAGACGGCTTTGAGGTCGATCCCCAGCTTCTCGCGGAGCTGTTTCAGCGACCTTCCTCGATAAGTTATCTCTCCGGTCTCCAGCGAAAGGTCCGTAAAAGAGAGGTCGCTTCTTATCTCCGATGACTTTACGGGTTTCTCCACCTGTTTTTCCCTTGAAGATCTTTCTATCAGATGGGAGTGAGATTGATCATAACTTCTCCGCAATGCCTCATCCATCAGAACCCTGTAAGCCTCTTCAATGGCCGCCTGTATCTTCCTCATCTCCTCTTCCGAGAAGAGGGAGTAGATGGCCAGTGAATCAGCATGAAAGGTCTCCCTCGCATGATCATATGCCCGCTGAATTTCTTTTAAGCCGGCATCAGGGCTCACTTCCAAGATTTCATAATAAGTCTGTTCTTCCATCCGTTTCATTTAATGCCCACTTAAATCCCTGGGTTCATTCGGTGGCTGTTCGCTAATCTGGAGGCAATCTCAGTTACGCATTGGGCCGCCTTGGAACGGTAGTTCTCAAGAACCAACGGCCTTCTTTTCCGTATGGAGTTCCCCACATCCTGATCATAGACGATATAACCCAGATAGTGGAGTTGAATGCCGAAGTACTTCTGGCATGCGCTTCGAATCGAAAAACCGATCTCAATATCCTTTTTTGACCGAACCTGGTTTAAAATGAGATTGGGGTGAAACGTTGCGGCCTCCTCGACTATCTTCAGGGCATCCTCTTCGTTGATACGCCTCACTTCTCTCAGGAGTTCATAAGGGGAGCGGATGCCCGCCTCGTTTTTCTGATCCATAGCTTCGTCAATCAGGCTCTTGGCCGAATAGGAGGAAACGGCCTGTCTCAGTCGCCGATAAAAAGCACTTTTTAAAAACCGGTAGGTATTTTCAATGGAGGTTGGTTCGGGGGTCACCACCAGGATTCCTCCATCCGACATCAAAAAGAAGTCCAGAACGCTCAGGGCGTTGCCTCCACCCAGGTCGACCAGAATATAATCGCTCTCCAGACTCTTAATGGATCGAAGGAGCTTCCTTTTCAGGGCGCTCTTCGCATCGGCCGCATTAAGAAGGTCTTGCGCTCCGGTCAGGAGCTGAAGATTGGGTACGCCGGTGTGGATGAGCGCATCTTTGAGATGGGGAACCCTCTTCTTGATGAAGTCTGAAAGAGAAGTTACGGGCGGTAGAAGGCCCAGAAAGGTGTGGAGGTTGGCCCCTCCCAGATCGGCATCGATCAGAATGACCCGTGAGCCCAATTTTGAGAGACAGATTCCGATATTGGTGGTGATAAAACTCTTTCCGCTTCCTCCCTTGCCGCCACCAATCGTCCAGATGACTCTCTGATGTTGATCTCGGGTCATGCTTGCCTAACCTACCATAGCCAGAAGCCAATAAAGGTTTGGAATTAAAAAATTCAGATATCGATTCTGAAAAGGAAATCAGGAGATCAGGGATTCAGGAGGGAGGGTACCAGAACATCAGGGTACCGGAGAGAATCAAAAAAAGAATGACTGACCCTGATGTCCTTATATCCTGATACCTGCAACTTGATATCCTGATATTCTGATAACCATGAAACTTTGCTTCGGATTTAGATCATAATCAATCGCTAAAAAATTAGAATACTATTGACTACCAAACGCCGTCAATCTTTGCATGGCAATGCAGGCATTCCCCTCCCACCACCTCATTCCTGACAACCCTGAAACCCATCCTTTCGATCACCCTTCGTCCACAATGGGGACATAAGGTATCCTCCCCTTCCTGCCCTGGGATATTACCGCAATAAACATATCGAAGCCCTGCCTTCATCCCGATCTCCCTTGCCCGGTGAAGGGTTGCCGCTGGAGTTCTCGGAAGGTTGAGCATCTTATACGTGGGATAGAAGGCGGAGAGATGCCATGGAACCTCCGCCCCCAACGAGAGGATAAACCGGGCGATCTCTTCAAACTCTCTATCAGAATCGTTGAGGGTCGGAATGACGAGCGTGGTGATCTCCACCCAGATCCCCAACTCTTTCATCAATTTCAGGCTTTCGAGAACGGGCTTGAGCCTCGCTCCGCACACCTCCTTATAAAACTTCTCCTGAGAGCTCTTCAAATCGACATTCGCCCCATCGAGATAGGGCTGGATCGTTTTCAGAGCCTCCTCCGTCATATAGCCATTGGTGACAAAGACATTCCTGATCCCTTCCTGACTTGCCAGGACCGCTGTCTCATACGCATATTCAAAGTAAATGGTGGGTTCGGTATAGGTGTAGGAGATGGAACGGCATCGATTCTCCTTTGCGAGAGAAACGATCTTGGATGGCGGAACTACGGATCCATCAATTCTTTTTCCGTCGATCGGCATCTGGGAGATCTCATGATTCTGGCACTGGAGACAGTGAAAGTTACATCCCACCGTAGCCATGGAGAAGGAGGTCGAACCGGGCAGGAGATGAAAAAGAGGCTTCTTCTCAATGGGGTCGACATTTAGGGAGATGGCCTTTCCGAAAACGAGACTGAAGAGTAGGCCCTCCCTGTTCTCCCTCACCCCGCAGATTCCACTTTTTGAAGGCGGGATGACACATCGATGACTGCAGAGGTGGCACTTGACCTTTCCCTCTTCCAAGGGACTATAAAGCATGGCCTCCTTCATATTCCCTTCCTCTGTGCGTGAGCCGTCCCTGCAGGTGAAGGATAAAACCTAAAGATCGAATTTGGGTAACTGCTGAAGGACATATTTCCGAATGACCTGAGGAGTGGGCAAGTCCTGAACGACCCTTTTATTCTGAATCAGAGGGAGAAGAAGCTCCTGAAAACGCCCTCCGCATGAACATCGATTTAACCCCTTGGCGGGGAATCTCCCTCTTGGCCGAAGAGGAACCACCCTGTCCTGAAGACATTTGGAGCATCGGAGGACGCTCTTCGAACCGGACAGCTTTCCCCTCTTCGCTAATGGCTTTCCTTCGATTTCGACGATGTCCATCGCCAGGTCGACGGACCTCGCGTTGGTAATGGAAGTTCCCACTCCATAGGCATCCACCACAGGATTCAGGCTTAAGATACGTTTCTCGTCTAATCCCCCACTGACAAATATCTTCACATGACCAAATCCCCTGAGGTTGAGCTCCCAGCGGATCTCTTCAATAATCTTCCGGAAGTCTCCCCGCCTTGAACTGGGAGTATCGAGTCTGACGGCATAAAGCTTCTTCCCCAGGGCTTCTGCCACACGGATGGCCTCTATCTTTTCATCATTGAAGGTATCGATCAGGGAAACCCGCTTTACCTTGGGATCGATCACCTCGTCAAAGGCTTTGGTCGCTTCCACTGTATCGCCGATGAGCAGGACCAGGGCATGGGGCATGGTTCCGGAGGGCTCCTCATGGATCATCTCGGCATCCTTGACAACGGCAACACCGTCACATCCGCCGATAAAAGCATTCCGTTCCACCATTGGCGCAATCGCCGGATGGATTCGTCTCGCCCCGAAACTGATGACCCTCCGGTCTTCCGCCGCCTTTTTACAGCGGGCTGCCTTGGTGGCTACGCCGGAAGCCTGGCAGAGGAGACCCAGGATCGATGTCTCGAAGAGACCGAATTCCGTATACATCCCTTCGATCTCCATAACCGGCTCGTAGGCCCGAAAGATCGTCCCCTCTTTCATGGCCCTCACTTTGACGGGGAGGTCTTTGAGGAGATAGACCGCCTCTTCAATCCCAGCCAGCACGGCCCATCCGTATTCCTCAGGAAACCGTTTGGCGATGAATTCAGCCTTGACCCGTTTGTCAATCTTCTTTGCCTTGAGGATCTCCATCGTCCTCGTAAAATAGACATCCGTATACTTGCCGGCCTTGATATCCTTTGGATCAGCGATATGAAACATCGTTAATTCTCTATTAATGGAATTAGAATTCCAATCTATATAACAGAAATTTCTCGCCCCTGTCTATAAAAATATTCGGCTCCCCTTTTACAATCCCTCCGTCATAGGGATCATTTCATTTCATTGATAGGTGAAGTCGATAGGCGGGACAGGAATGACCCGCCTATCGGGTGTAATTTATTTTATCAGGAATTTCGTAACCCCCGTAACCACGGACTTGCCATAGTTTCTCAAGATCTTTCCCCGTGCAAAATCTTTCTCTCCCCTTTTCGTATGGGGATCAGAACGGCCGCCGCACAAAGCCCAAGAACCATCGCAAACGAAACAACAATCCACGCCCATTGAAATGAGGTTAGGCTTTCCTTGCGGACACCTGACATAAAAAGGCTGTAGACAGGGCCTGCTTCGAGAACCACCACCGCCGCAATAAAGCTCATGCAGAGCGACATATAGATCAACCCCCCCAGGCTGGTTACCGATTGAGTCGGGCTTTCAGGCTTAAAATCAGGGTAGATGGCGCCCAGTCCTATTCCCATCGCCACAATCCCGGGAACCATCAAAAAGACCGTAACCACCGAAAGGACCATCATAAAAGGCGTCACATTCAGGAGAATATTGGTGGAAACGATCAATATTTCGGAGAGAAGAAGAAGGGGAATGAAATAGACAAAGAACTTAATCCAGAGGAAAGTGCGGATCGATAAAGGGGATGATCTCACGATCCAGAAGGCCTCTCCTTCGAGACTCACTGCGGGGAAGACAAATCTCACCGCGATGGCGCTCAGGACAAAGGCGGCTAACCCCATATTTAAAAAAGAAAGGAGGTTTTGAAGATAGTCCAGCCGTAGGGCGCTTCTCTCAAGAGGAAGGACGGAAAAATTGTAGAGGTAGATCACGATCAATCCCATGACCAGAAAGATTTGAGACCACTGGGTCTGGTCGCGGAAGAAGGTCTTAATCTCCTTTTCGACAAAACCTCTCATGGGCCGGGGAAGATGATTAAGAAGCAAGTCGTATCCGATCCTTCTCCCACCGATAAACGAAAACATCTTTCCGGCAGAGGTCTGCGACTTTGAAAAACCCTTGAAATAAAAAGCCCCTGATATCCATGTCGAAATAAAAATCAGGCTGAGGGCGCCGCTCCAGGCGAGGGCCGTATGGAAGAGAGCGCTTTTCCAGGAACCTGAAAGGCTTGCTTTTAATGTGTCGGAGAACCAGGTGGTGGGTAGGATCGGAGAGCTGAGAGACTCGAGGGTCCTAAGATAGAGGATGAGAGAGGTGAACGATTCCGGATTGACCAATTTCTCCGGTCTGATCAATCGAAAAGAAAGAATTAAAAGGAGAGCCAGCAAAAGGCCCAGAAAGACAAAGACACTTCGAATTCGTCCTGCTGGCAGAACAATGGCGGCGATCATGACGATGATCGCGCTGAGACTCGAGGCAATGAGACAGAAGGGCAGGAGATTGAGGCCTACCATCGCATAATAGAACCCCCCTGCCCTGTAAACGATGGCATAGGAAAGGAAAACAGGAAGGCTGTAGATGAGCACCATCCATGAACTGTCGAGAGTCGATTCCATCCAGCGGGCAAGGAACAGCTTCTCCCTGGATACGGGCATCGAATGAACAAGGAAGAGGTCCTTCGCCAGATAAAGTTTGGCAAGGGAGGTCAGGATGGCGCTGAAGATGAGGAGGGAAAAGAAGGTAATCAGTGTCATGGAGAGAAGTTTGTAAGCAAGAACATCACCAAAGCCTTCTATGCTTTGAAAATAGGTGAGAACCCGGTAAAAGAGAACAAACATCCCTCCCCAGAGCGAAAGGCCAATGGCGCCGAAGATCAGCCCCCGGAGTCTCCGGCTCGACGCCCCCCGGTTTTTAAAAGACAGAAGTCTGGGCCTCAGAAGGATTAGGACTTCTCTCATGGGAAGGATTCTCCTTCGGTGAGGATTAGAAAGACTTTCTCAAGATCCCCTTCTTCAACCCGTGCAGAATCTTTCAGATCCTCCACCGTGCCTATCGCGATCAATTTCCCCTTGTGAATGACCCCAATCCGGTCACAGACATCCTCTGCCACACTCAGGGTATGGGTTGACATAAATAGGGTCGTCCCTTTCTCTGATAGATCACGAAAAATATTTTTCATCATCCGGATACCCGCAGGATCGAGACCGACCATGGGTTCATCGATCACAAGGACTTTTGGATCGTGAAGAAGGGCGGCTGAAATGATCAGCCGTTGTTTCATCCCATGAGAATAAGATTCGATCAGTTCGTCTCTCCAATCATAAATGGAGAACTTCGTTAAGAGGGACCCAGATTTCTCTTTGAACAGGCCATCCTCAACCCCGAAGAGGTCTGCCGTAAATCTTAAAAATTCCATTCCTGTCAGCTTTTCGTACAGAAAAGGCCTATCAGGGATGTAACCCATCCTCTGCTTTGCCTTCTCGGGTTGCCCTGCCATATCGATCCCATCGATGGTCACCGAACCCTCTGTGGGCGAAAGAATTCCGCTCATCATTCGAAGGGTGGTTGTCTTACCCGCGCCATTGGGGCCGATAAAACCGAAAATTTCACCTTCGGATACGGAGAGGTTGATCCGATTGACTGCCGCCAAGCTTCCAAATTTCTTTGTTAGGTTCTTTAATTCGATCATCTTGTCTCCGATAATATTTCCAGTTTAACCTTCCCAATGACCCCCATCAAATCGACCTGTTGCTCCGTGCCCCGCACAAAACGGATGTGCGTCACATCGGCAGGAAACTGTCCCATGACCGCATCCGCCGTGATCCATCCTCCGAGATGGAGGACATTCCATGCATGATAATAAAATCTTCCGTTCTGATAGACCAGACCGGCTTCGATCTCCGCAGGTATGCCCGATGCCCTTGCCAGTGCCGCTAACAGGACGGCATGTTCATTGCAGTCGCCGACCCTGTTTCGAAGCGTCTCCAGGGCATTGGGAACGGAGAGAACCGGCCTTTTTTGAATGTTCTGATGGACCCATGCCACAAGCTTCTTCGCCTGCACAATATCCGAATCTCCCTCTGAAACGATCTCTTTCGCTTTGGTCCGGAGTTCAGGATGGTCGGACTGGATAAAAGGGGTGGCCTTCAGGTATCTCGTCCGCTCACTTTGAAACTTCTCCTCCTCTTTTTGGGAAAGGTTCAAAATCGATTCCTTCCGAATCGTCAATACCCTCTCGTTAAACGACTGTCTGCCCCCGTCTAAAAATAATCCATTCGCCCCTGTTCCTTCCAACCTGATCCTCAATTCTTTCAGTTCATGGACATTCTGAATGGATTTGTTCGCTGACACAGAGACCACTTCGGCAAGATCCGAACTTGCAAAGAATGTGCCTTTTTTTAGAGCCTCCTCTCTGGTTGTCCGTTCCAGCCTGATACCAAGCGACCCCTCCTCTCTTAATACCGCTCCATCTCTTCCGATCCACGCAAACTGAGGAACCCCCATAAAATCGACTGAAACTTTTTTCGCCCTCTCCTCCCGGCTCATCACGGAAATGGTCTCCTCGATCACCACCGTCACCTTCATGGGCCTCTGTGCCATGCTCATCGGGTCAAAAACATGGAATATCCGGCTATCCCCCGGCTTCAAATTCTCATTCACCATTGATTCAAGTATGCCGGTCGGGAGATAAATCTCTTTTTCGATCGGAAGATCGATCTTCTGCTCGGACCCTGTCGGACCGCTATAGAGAGTGAGAAGGTTGTCCTTCACGCCCCCTCTTGCCTTAAACCGGAAAAGGCTCGATTCCAGTTCAAAGTCGAATGCGGAAAGAGCCAGACGATGATTCAGGTCTCCGATCGTTCTGAACCGGATATCCTGGACCATTCCCATGGTGTTGATCCGCATGAAGACCGATTCCAGAATTCGATACCCTTCAGCCGTCCTTAAAAATTGGCGGTGGACATAACCGATTTTCTGTTCTTTCTGGAAGATATTCATCCATGTCTCACGATCCGATGGAGGTTGAGAAACGGATACCAGAGGAGACATCTCCCATTCATCCTTCTGGAACACTCCAAGACGAACAACCAGAAGGGAGACAAAGATGAGGCCAAATAAGATTCCAATGACCCGGTTCAGTTTTATTCGTTGCATGGCCATCAACCTTTATTTATAATATACTATGTATTCCTTCACTTCAACTCACTCTCCCCCTCTCCCCTCCCTCGACGGGAGGGGGCGAGGGGGAGGGTGAGCAAAACACACGCGACCCATTTAACCAAAGGCTTCGCCTAAAGGCGAGGGTTTTTCTCCCATTCCCCGAATGGGAGAAAAAATATTCCTGAAGAAGTTGAATATGAAAACATACGGTCTCTTTCTGCTGGCCCTTTTCTTTACACTCTTACCCTCCCAACAGGGACATGCTTCATCTCCCGGCAAACTCCTCCTCTTTGCAGGAGCGGCAAGCAAGCCTGCGACAGAAGAGGTGATCAAAACTTTCCGGGAGAAATTTAAAATACCGGTCGATGTAATCTTTGGAGGTTCGGGGTTTGTCCTTTCTCAGATGAAATTATCCAGAAGGGGGGATATCTATTTCCCGGGTTCATCCGACTTCATGGAAGTGGCAAAAAGAGAGGGGCTCGTCTATCCTGAATCCGAAAAAATCGTTGTCTATCTCGTCCCTGCCATCAATGTTCAAAAGGGAAACCCAAAGAGGATCTCTTCCCTCAAGGATTTAACGAAGAAGAGAATCCGTTTAGCCATCGCCAACCCGGAGATGGTCTGCGTAGGGACTTATGCGGTGGAAATTATCGAGAGAAACCTGAATTCACAGGAGAAGGAGAGTCTCAGGAGAAATCTAGTTAATTACACGGAAAGCTGTGAAAAAACCGCCAATGTCATCTCTCTGAGGGCGGTCGATGCGGTGATTGGCTGGCGGGTATTCCAGTATTGGGACCCGGAACGGATTGAAACGGTCTTCTTGAAACCCGAAGAAATTCCAAGAATCGGCTACATTCCCATCGCTATCTCCAGGTTTACTCAGGACAAGGTCTTGGCTCAAACGTTTGTCGATTTTATACTCTCGCCACAGGGAAAATCCATCTTTCAGAGGTATAACTACATAATGGACCTCCAGGAGGCGCGCCGATTTACAAAACCAGATACCCCTGTGGGAGGAGAATATATTCTGCCAAAGGAATGGAGAACAAGGTAAAAAGCAATGAAACGGTTATCAGATGATCAGGTTATCAGGAAGTAGACATCAGGATATTGGGATTTCAGGTCAAACCAAAAGCCGTTATTCTTTACCTGAGATCCAGGTATCCTGATATTCTGCACCCTGTTATCCTGATCACCTGATATCCGTATTTTCCCGCATACTGGTTATTAATTGGTGATTGGAATTTCAACTAAGGAGGACAAATGGGCTTCAGGTACACCATGATTGGCGCTGCCATATGTATCTTCATCTTCTACTTTGGCCTTCTTGCCTCGCTCCTCTTCTCGGCAAGCCTGAAGGGTTTCTGGGAATCCCTGTTGCATCCTTCCACCCTCTTCTCCATTCGGCTGAGCCTCATCGCCGCCACCCTCGCCACACTTTTAGCTGTGGCTATCGGTCTCCCGTCAGCCTATGCCCTCTCCCGCTTCCAATTCAGAGGAAAGCAAATCGTGGATACGTTTCTCGAAATTCCGATCATCATGTCGCCCATTGCCCTGGGCGCCTCATTCCTCGTCTTCTTTAATACTCCCTTGGGGGAAGCCATCCAGAGAAAAGGAATCTTCTTCGTATTTGAATTTCCCGGCATCATCCTTGCTCAATTCGCCACCATTGCAGGTCTGGCAACCCGGCTGATGAAAGCCTCCCTTGATGAAATCTCTCCACGATATGAAGCCGTGGCCCGCTCTCTCGGCTCCTCCTCATGGCAGGCCTTTTATCGTGTTACACTTCCCCTCTCCTTCCGGGGGCTTTTAGCTGCGATCATCCTCTCCTGGGCGAAGGCCGCAGGCGAGTTCGGCGCCACCGTGACTCTTGCAGGCGCCATGCCAGGAAAAACCGAGACCATGCCCATTGCCATCTTTACGGCTCTGGCTTCAGCCAACATAGAAAAGGCGATTGTTTTGATTCTCATCCTCGTCTTCCTTGGTTTGGTCGCACTCTACGCTGTCCGATTTACCGGAAAGATCTATCGTTATGATTAAGGGATCTTCTCCCAGTCGAGTGGGTAAAAACCTCATGCAGATATGGCTATTTATTATCCCCCTTTGGAAAAGGGCAAACACTAACATTCCCCCCCTTTGGCAAAGGGGGGCGAGGGGGGATTTTAAGAACAAATGCTTTCTTACGATAAACAGTTGAAAATATTTTCCCAGCATCTCAGAAAAAATATTACAGAGATGTCTTTGAGAATATGGGCGGAGTGATGGAAGGGATATGGAGTTGCTTATGATTTACAAAATCTCCCCTGCCCCCTCTTTGCCAAAGAGGGGGAGAGAAAAACCAGATATGACCCACTCGATAGGGAAAAGATTATGATTAAGATTGAGGGGCTTACCATCCTTCTCGGTTCTTTTCGTTTAAAGGATTTCCACATTGAAATTGCGGAGGGAGAGTTTCACTTTCTCCTCGGTCCCACGGGTAGCGGGAAAACCCTGATCCTGGAGTCGATTATCGGACTGCATAAACCCAAAAAAGGAAAGATATGGATTGGCGAAAAGGAGGTTCAAAACCTGCCTCCTGAGCGGAGGGAGATTTCTTATGTTCCTCAAGACCTGGCTCTCTTCCCGCATCTAAGTGTGAAGGAGAATATCCTTTATGGAATTAGGGCAAAAAATCACTCCTTAAAAACCTATGAGGAATATGTCGGGTCTCTCATTCAGGTCATGAAAGTTGGACATCTTCTCGAACGATACCCGGCCAATCTTAGCGGAGGGGAGAAGAAACGGGTGGCGCTTCTCAGAGCGCTGGCTCCAAAGCCAAAACTCCTTTTGCTTGACGAGCCCCTCTCCGGTCTGGACCCCTCCATCAAATTTGAAATTCAGCAACTCTTAAAAACCCTCCACGCCTCTTTTCATCCAACGGTTTTATGTGTTTCCCATGACTTCGAGGAAGCCTACCTCCTGGGAGATAAGATGACCATTTTCATTGATGGAAAAGTGGAGCAGGTCGGAAAAAGAGACGATGTTTTTTTAAAACCCAGATCCCAAAAGGTGGCACAATTTCTGGGGTTAAAGAATCTTTACAGGGGCAAAGTCCTGACAAAGGGGGAGGCCGATCAACGATGGGTTCTCGACATCAACGGTCTCCGATTTTCCGTACCGGGCAGTGCCTGTCAGGATCAGATGGAGATAGGAAAAGAGGTGGACATCTACATCCGACCTGAAGAGGTGATGATCCTCCGTGAAGGGAAGTCTGTCAAAGAATCTCTGAAGAAGAATATCTTCGAGGGGAAAATTTCGGATATTGCCAATAGAGGCAGACACCATACCGTGGCATTCCAGGATGAAGAAAGACGGATCTTTTTCGAAATCTCCATTCCCAATTACGCCTTCCGGAATCTCGATCTGTCGATTGGTAAAACCACAAAGGTCGCCCTCCGCGACGAATCCCTCTGGGTGATGGAATAATTTAAGAGGATGCTGAAAAAGCCAACCGCCATGTCACTCCCGCGAAAGCGGGAGTCCAGAAGACCTTTGAAAAACTGGATTCCTGCTTCCGCAGGAATGACCTTCTTCAGCCAGAATGGACTTTTTCAGCAACCTCCTAATAAAACCTCCTAATAAATCTTGACGAAGCCGTAGTTTTATGAGATGTTTACAGCACAATGATAGTTGGCACAAACCAAAGGAGAAACTGCGATGGGCGCCCGTGACGAATTCGCAACCAAAGATGATTTAGAAAAATCCTTAGGAAAATTTAAAGAAGAGATTATCCATGAATTTCATATTGTTGCTGAGGGACTGACTGACCATATGAAACTTCTGGCTGAAGGCCATTCAGGTTTAGCCCAAAGACTTGACCGGGTGGAAACAAGGCTTGGCGGAGTAGAGATCAGACTTGATCGAACAGAAGCAGGTCAGTTGGGAATCGTTCAACGACTTGATCATATGGAAACAAGGTTTGACCATATGGAAACAAGGTTTGACCATATGGAAGCAGAAAACGTACGTCAGCACATGGAAACTCGCTCACTCATTAAACTCTCCTTTTCCGAACTGGACAACCGACTCTCCAGTCTGGAGTTACAGGTCAAAGAACTGCAAGAATGGAGAAAACAGGTCCAGGATAGGCTTCAAATTTAACATTCCTCTTTTAAACCATTATATCTATCCATCATTATCTTTTCCCTACCCATCAGAAAATACAACCCCTTATTTGCATAGAAAATAGCTTCCTTAAATCCCTCCCCGCCTCCCTTTGCCCTCCAGTTCAGAGACCGCTCTGGGTCGGAGACCAAAGGGAGGTGTAATTATCCCCCTTTGCAAAACTGATCCTTACCCATAACCTGGGTTGCTGGACACAAGGGTTAAGTTGAATATTGTTAACAGGTCGATATCATTATTAATTTTTAAGTTTGTCATTCCTGCGGAAGCAGGAATCCAGATGTTTCTGTTGGTCCTGGATTCCCGTTTTCACGGGAATGACACCTAAATACAGAATGCAAAACCTTCAATTACACCGGTCATGCCCCCCTTCCTTGTGTTCAGCCCCCCGACTTATGGGACACGGTTAGTTTGCAAAAGGGGGACTGAGGGGGATTTTCATGGTTCGTGCCTGTCCCGTATAAACGGGAGGTGTCGCTCCGTCATGAAGGATTGCTCTGAAATAAATCCCTCTGGGTGATGAGCTAACTTAAAATCAGAGGAAGTTTGCTACGATTTTCATGGTTTTTGGTAACCAATTGTACGTGGTCAATTTCCATGATTTTTCAGAATTATTCCCTAAGATTTCTTCCTGAATTATTCAGTTCCTTAATTTCTAAAAAAGGTGTATATTACAACCCATAAGCAGCGGAATGGTATTTTCTTCATAACAAGATAATTTTCATTTATTGATTTAAAAAATTCCTATTTGGTCATTGGAGAGCCTGGAGTGAAAAAATTATTGGGTTCACTACTTGGCATATTGGTTTTGATTGCAGGATTATACCTTGAATTTTTTGGGATTTATCATTCATTTAGCAGGCACGGTGTAAAGGATGGGTTAATATCTGTTTTTATTCCACCTTACGGATGGTACCGAGCAATTGAATATTGGTGGCATGATGATTATGCTGGTATAGAGACCATGAACCCAGTGTGGGAGGCTTTGGGCCCGACAACGATGGTGGATGGAGAAGAAAGGTACTCGGGGGATTCTTTTTTGATAGAAAGAGTATGGAGAGAATAGAAGGGAAGATCAAATTGTGGGTGAGGATCAAAATACATAATCCAATGGTTCGACGGGAAGGAAAAGAAACTTTTAGATGTGATGAAATCATCCTAAAATGGATTGTCGATTGTGAAACGAAGGAAGTAAAAACAGATTATATTGTGCTCTATTGGCAGGCGAAGAAACAGTATAGTAAAAAGAAAGATGATTTGAAGTGGCCTATAATGAAGAACACAAATGCTTATCTGATATACGAATTATTTTGTTTTTAGTGATGAAAGGAGGTAAACTGATAAACTATTTTCAGGTCGATGGCCGAAGAGAGTAAGATTTGGGGTCTGAATTGACTTCAAGAGGAATGGGTAGCGCTTAACAAATCAGCGGATGGTTTACAAACACCGCTGAATTAAGTCTTCGGACGGAAGAGATAATGAAAGAAGATGATTACAAACTGACTAAGGCTCAAGGAACCGATTAAGAAGCAGAAAGGACGATGCGCTCTTTCTGGAGCCGAGATGATTTTTGAGAAGGAATACGGAAATCCAAATATTAACACCAGCGGGTGTCACCCGCTCTATGTGACTATCGACCATATCTCCCCAAATAATGATAAATATGGGCACCAGCTTGTGTGCTATGATCTGAACGATCTATTACTCTGGCCAGAATAATGGTAACGTTTTATTCTGAGATAGCTTGCCCACTTCTGACCGTATTTTATTGGCCAAAAGCACAATTTCAAAGACATTTTTGGAAGTACCCTTGATCTGTGTGCTCTATGATAAGGATGTTACCTAAATTCAGGCCAAGGTAGTAAAAGGCTGTCTTCCAAACAAAATTTTCAAGGAACTCCAGGTCACGGAAGCATGGCGACAACTGATGAACGAGTGGCGGTCGCTTGCTAAAAAAAGACCCTATGGACATAGAGGCGTTCAAGAAGGTGCTTGGAGACTAAAGGTTATTCCAACAGGCGGCTACCTGATCGCCGATAGATCCGGTTTCCAGTGAGCCGCAATAAACTCATTCGAGGTGATGTGTGGTTTTTAATGTAGGATTTTGGGACAGATTTATTCGGGATCAATTAATGCACCAAATAACTATTTTCGTTGAAAATATAGAGGGACGTCTTCTTCCAACATTTCATGATATAGAAAGTGAGGCTGAAAAAGTTCAAGAGCAGGAATGGAATAGATTGTGTTCCTCGTGTTCCTCCCCAGATATCGATCTTGCTGATTTAGCGGAGAAAGCCCGTGATGCTGGGATCGATTACTATATG
This sequence comes from Deltaproteobacteria bacterium, assembly GCA_018333535.1. Taxonomy (GTDB): domain Bacteria; phylum Desulfobacterota; class BSN033; order BSN033; family UBA1163; genus RBG-16-49-23. Next base: position 37,417 of record JAGXTA010000046.1, read on the forward strand.
ATGGTTTCCGGCGTTAAACAATCCCTTTTGAATGTTTCGGCAACGAGCTTGTATCACCTTTTTGAGCAACAACTCTTATTTTTTTTACGCCGTGAAATCCTTCATCAATCTGAAGAAAATAATATTGATCTAATAAAGATATCTATTTTAAAAGAGCGATGTCTCCAACACAACATCGACGTTGAGATATTTTCATCTTGGCAGACAATAAATGAAATGAGGCTTGTGGCTAACACCGTAAAGCATGCTGAAGGTAAATCTGCCATTGATCTTCGTAAAATCAGACCGGACCTCTTCAGAAATCCTGTCCTGGAAAAATTTGGTCCTAAACTTGGTGGTAACTTTCGTTGTTTGTATATGCCACTCGCAGGTGAAGATTTGTACCTATCAATTGAGGATCTGAAAAAATACGGTAGAGCTATTACAAGGTTCTGGGACGAAATGATTTCTGCTATGTACGAACGAAACTGACTGAAATGCCTCACCTAAAGAATTATTCCAGCGGATGGATTACAGTCACTGCTGTTTTTAGCTGTTAATGTCCGCTTTCAAAGCGTAATCCTCATCCTCAAGGATCACACTCGGAACAACATTTGTAGGTGCTATAGGCACTCTGAAAACTGGAAAGTATAAAATAGAGCTTCTGTTAACCCCGTTTGAAGGCCCCAGCATTCCTGCCTGTCGGCAGACAGGTATGCTTGAGGATGGTAGAAATAGAAAGCATCCCTGCCTGTCGGCAGACAGGAGCTCCTCATTTAGTGTGGGGTTAAACCCCTGCCTCTTCTAACGGGGTTTACTCGCCCTCCATCTGAATCTCAATCTTTTTGGGTTTCTCGCAATGGGAGGAAGAATCTGTTGAGAAGAAATAGGTTTAACAACTCTTGACAATGATATCAGTAATGGTACTATAATAATGTGGCTAAAATAGATGATATACTTGCACAAATTAAGCAAAATCCAAGAGATGTTCGATTCAGTGATTTGTGCAAGGTATGTAATCATTTTTTTGGGGAGCCTCGCCAAAGTGGGAGCAGTCATCGAATTTACAAAACCCCGTGGCAGGGTGATCCTCGAATAAATATCCAGAACCATAAAGGAAAGGCCAAGGCATATCAGGTGAAGCAGGTGCTATTGGCAATTGACAGATTGGAGGTAAGTCATGGCCCTGAAAAATGATCGATATACCTATCGGGTAACCTGGTCTGAAGATGATAACGAGTATGTGGGTTTGTGCGCTGAATTTCCCAGCTTGAGTTGGCTGGCTAAGACTCCAGGTATAGCCTTAAAAGGAATCCGTAAATTAGTTGAAGATGTCGTGAAGGATATGCATAACGCAGGTGAAGCTGTTCCTGATCCAATCGCTTGCAGGCATTACAGTGGAAAATTCATAGTGCGGGTTCCTCCACAAGTTCATCGAAAACTCGCAATCCAAGCAGCCGAGTCTGGAGTCAGCCTGAACCGTCTTGCCAGTTCAAAGTTAAGTCAATAAAGCTCTGCGCCTATCATAACCTTCAATTCCTGAACATGGTTGCAGTAATGACTTGGAGGTGAAATACGCAAACTGAAAACTGGAAAGCATAAAATAGATATCATGTTTACCCCGTTAGAAAGCCTCAGCATTCCTGCCTGTCGGCAGACAGGTATGCTGAGGATGGTAGAAATAGAAAGCATCCCTGCCTGCGGCAGGCAGGAGCTCCTTATTTAGGGCGAGGTCAAACCCCTGCCCTTTCTGACGGGGTTTACTCGCCCTCAATCTGAATCTCAATCTTTTTGGGTTTCTCGCATCCCTTCAATGAACGGACCATTCCCTTAATCGACCCTAACAGGAAATCTCTGATAAAAGGTTTTAACGGAACGGCCCTGTCATCTACCCTTAGAGTGATTTGTTCTTCCTTTTTTGACTTTAAAAACTTCTTTTCGATAAAATCACCCACTCCTTTGACATCATCAAGAAAGAAGCAGGAGACCCCGACATTGAACTCCTTGTCCGATACAATGGCGATGAGGTTATCCTCTTTGGTGCAGAGAAGCTCCTTGTGCTTTTCCGTTCTGAAGATTTCGATCTTCGGTTGGACATCCTTTTTGTAGCCCTCTGAAAGAATAAGGTCTACATCCTGAACCAACTTGTCCCGGATTTCATCCAACCGTAAATCCTTCTCCACATCCCGGATCAGCGCCACTTTGGCAGGAGAGGAGATGATCGTTGTATGGGCGCCTGCCTGCTTATGCCGCCAGCTATCCTTCCCCTCCCGGTCCACCTCAAACCCGTGAACATCGTGCTTCACGGTTGCGATCCGGTAACCCCTGCGGACTAGCTCAGGCAAAAGTTTCTCGATAAATGTGGTCTTTCCGCTATCTGACTTACCAACAATAGAAATGATGGGAATCACGCTAAACTCCTTTGGAATATTGGAATGTTGGAACAATGGAATAATGGGGAAGGCTGAGAAGATTCTTTTCGACACAACATTCCATCATTCCATAATTCCATTCTTCCATGATCAAAAGTTTCGTTCCAGCAATTGCACCTTCACTTTCTCCCCTGCCCTGACAATCTCTTGGCTTTCGGGGATGACGATAAGGCCATTGGCCCTGACCATGGATCTCAATATCCCTGACCCCTGTGGACCTGTCGTTGTCACCGAATAGCCGTCGTTTTCAAATGAGACCATGGCCCGGATAAAATGTTTTTTCCCCGGCTCTTTACGAATTTCCTCCTTTAGAACAGCCTCGATAACAGGCTGAAAGATTTGCCGATGGCCCATCATCTTCAAGAGCGATGGCCTTACAAACTGTTCAAAGGTGATCATGGAGGAAACAGGGTTTCCCGGAAGGCTGAAGGCTGGCTTCTTATCAAACATCCAGAAAGCCACGGGTTTCCCTGGTTTCATTGCGACTCTCCAGAATATCATCTCCACGCCCAGTTCCTTCAGGACATCCCTGACGAAATCATAATCCCCTACGGAGACACCCGCTGACGAAATAAAAACATCAGACCGAAGCCCCTGAAGAATCTTCTTTTTAATCTCATCTTTTTGGTCTTTCGCAATTCCCAATTGAATCGGGATCGCTCCGCACTCCCTGACCTGGGCGGCCAATGTGTAGGAATTGCTGGAGACAATCTTCACCCCATCCAGGCTCTCACCCACATCCACCAGTTCCTCACCAGTACAGAGGACCGCCACTGATGGCCTTTGATAAACCGAGACGAATGACCTTCCCATAGAGGCAAGCATCCCGATTTCTGATGGACGGATGATATCCCCTTTGGTGATCACCCGATCTCCCCTCTTTACATCCTCCCCTGCCCTTCGGATGTACCCACCGGGAAAACCAGCCTTCAGAATGATGACAAAACCGTTTCCCCTTTCCGTCTCCTCAACAGGCACAACCGCATCAGCGCCTTTTGGGATGGGGGCGCCGGTCATAATTCTTATGGCCTGACCCTTTTGGACTGTTTTTTCCGAAATGAATCCAGCGCGAAGATCTTCAATCACTTCTAAGCGGACAGGATTCTTTTCAGAAGCATCCGGAATATCTTCATACCTGACCGCATAACCGTCCATCCCCGAATTATCATAAGGGGGAAGATCACGAGGGGCAATCATATCCTCCGCAATCACCCGGCCCAGGGCATCCAGAATGGATACCTTCTCAAACCCCATGGGCTGGATGTGAGAAAGGGTTTTATCTAAGGCTTCTTCTACGGTGATCATGGTCGGTATTTATAACATAAAACAATTCATATGAAAATTCGAGGATGTTCTTGGGCCCTCATAAGCCATATTCATTTTTTGTTTGGAAATTATTCAAAACTTTCTAAAATACTCCTTGACAAGTTATGAGCATATGCTTATAATTTAGCCTAAAAGTGGGTAATTTGAATGGCAAGGCCAAGACATTGCAGGCGAGTAGAGTGTATTCCTGGAAGCAGATACTTTAAACCCAGAGGTATCCCTCTTTCTTCATTAGAGGAAGTCATTTTAACTGTTGATGAATTCGAGGCTATCAGACTGGCTGACCTTGAGGGTTTATATCAGGAGCAGGCAGCAGAAAAGATGAACATTTCTCGCCAAACCTTTGGAAGGATTATCGAATCAGCACATCAAAAGGTGGCCGATGCGTTGGTTCAGGGGAAGGCATTAAAGATTGAAGGAGGTGAGTTTGAAATGGCAGAGAGGAGAAAGTTTAAATGTTATGACTGCCAACACACCTTGGAACTTCCTTACGGAACGGGTAGACCGGAGAATTGTCCTTCCTGCAAAAGTGGCAACATTCGCAGAGCAGAAGAAGACAGGGGGAGTGCAAGAGGTTTTGGCAATAGGCAAAAGAGGGATTGTTTTCGATCTCAGGCAAAATAGCAATGAAGAAAACATTATCGAAGCGTGACAAAATAAATGGACACCCAATAAGAAAGGAGAAAATCATGAAAGTAGGTTTTGCAGTTCAGACGAACGAAGGAATGGAAAGCAGGGTTTATGATCATTTTGGCTCGGCCCCGGCATTCATCATTGTCGATACCGAAGGGAAAGAGGTCTTAACAATTAATAATAAGGACTTGCACCATCTTCACGGCGCATGCAATCCAATCATGGCGCTTGATGGGAAGAGCGTCGATGCAATGGTCGTGGGTGGCATAGGAGCAGGCGCATTGACGAAGTCAGACACCCCCCGCAAAGCGGGTGGCTTGATGAGCGGGGCTGCCTCAAAGGCAGTCGACCCGATAGCTAAACGTTGCGCTAAAGCGCACCTCAGTTGCCAAATTAAAAATGTTCTCCCGTTCCATCCGCTTCCTCTTGATCGCGGATGTATTGGCGAACTTGCTCTATCTGAAATCCAACGGTGGATACCGCATATCCCCGAGCCCAAAGATGTTCCCCTGTGAAATTCCTCTCCTTGCCGCATAGCTGCCTTGAGATCGCAATCGCACTCTTCCCTTTCAAAAAACCGATCACAGAAGCAACCGCATACTTTGGGGGAATCGCAATACACACATGAACATGATCGGGCATCAGATGACCTTCCAGAATTTGGCATTCTTTCTGCCGAGCCAAGGCATGAAATATTTCACCTAGGTGGCGTCGTGCCTGCCCAAACAGGGCTCTCCGTCTCTTCTTTGGGATAAACACCACATGGTATTTGCAATCCCATTTCGAATGAGATAAGCTTCGATAACCCTGAAAACTTTCTTCCATAACATCCTCCTGTGCCGTTTGCTTTTCTCATCAAGCCACGGGAGGATGTTATGCTCAACGGTCAAACCTTTTCAAGTCGCACTGGTAAAACCAGTGGCTTACCTAAATTCGAGTTAAACGCATCGGGGATAAGAGTATACGGAGCCGGGGCTTCAACCGTAAAAGAAAACCTTTTCCTATTAAGCGAAAATAAGCTCCAGGAGCTTTCGGCGTACAATGCCTGCCGAGCCCATCAGGGCGGATGCGGACATCAACAAGAATAGTTTGTGAATCAGACAGTTGAGGAATCTTCGTGAAAGGGAAAGAGCCGGATAAATTTTTTAATGTCATTCTCAATAGCATTGCCGATGGGGTGTTCACCACCGACAATGATGGCAAAATCACCTTTATGAATAAAGCTGCTGAGGAGATTACGGGATTTTCGAATAAGGAGGCTATCGGCCGTTACTGCTTTGACATCTTTCGGGCAGATATCTGTCAGACCAGATGTGCGTTGAAAGAAACCCTCCAGACAAAAAAAGAGATCATCAATCTCAATGCTACCATTTTGAAGAAGGGAGGCCAAAAAGTCCCCATCAGTATTAGCACTGCTGTATTGAAGAATGAGCGAGGACAAATCATAGGAGGAGTTGAAACCTTTCGGGATCTCTCTGTCATTGAAGAACTTAAGAAAGAACTCGCCGAAAAATATTCGATTGGCGATATCATAAGTAAAAATCACCTGATTTATGACATCTTCAACATTCTTCCCGATGTCGCAGAGAGCGATAGCACGGTTCTGATTCAAGGGGCCAGCGGCACGGGAAAAGAGCTTTTTGCAAAGGGCATTCACCATTTGAGCCGGAGAAAAGAAAAACCTTTCATCAAGGTAAATTGTGGCGCCCTTCCGGATACTCTCCTTGAGTCGGAACTCTTCGGGTACGTCAAGGGAGCCTTTACGGATGCGAAAAAAGACAAACCGGGAAGGTTTGCCCTGGCCAACGGGGGAACCTTATTTCTCGATGAGGTAGGGGATATGTCCCCTTCCCTTCAGGTGAAGTTGCTTCGTGTTCTCCAAGAAAAAGAGTTCGAACCCCTGGGTTCGACGAGTCCCAGAACAACCGATGTCCGAATCATTGCGGCCACCAACAAAGACCTTTTAAAACTGATGGAAATAGGAAAATTCAGGGACGACCTCTTTTACCGGATCAATGTGGTGAAAATCGAGCTTCCTCTCCTTTCACAGAGAAAGGAGGACCTCCCCCTGCTCATTGATAGCTTTATTAGGAAATTCAACGCAAAGATGGGAAAACGCATCACCAGGGTATCCGATCAGGCCTTAAGGGTTCTTTTGCGATATGATTATCCCGGGAATGTGAGAGAACTTGAAAATATCCTGGAGCATGCCTTTGTTCTCTGTAGGGGAAATCTGATCGATCTTGATTGTCTTCCAAAAGAAATGACAGGTGACCAAACGGAAATCGCCTCCTCTTTGCTAACCGATGAGAAGAACCCTCTCGATCAAGCCGAGGCAGAAACCATCCGGCAGGTGTTGAAGAAATATGGAGGAGACCGAACCAAAGCAGCCAACGAATTGAGTGTCGGCCGCACAACCCTCTGGAGGAAAATGAAAAAGTATCGGCTTGCCTGAAGGTGCTGAGACTGGCCTGTCTCATTCTAGCAACTGTTTCATTCAATCCGTTTCATTTATGAAACACAATAAAATCTCCCTTCTTTTCCCCCATAACTTGCATCTCCTCTAACCTTTTGATATCTCATCTTTTTTATTAAAGCTGATGTTTGGCACCTATCTTGCTCTTAATAAGCTCATGGAGATGAAGATTGCAATTCCACTTTTTGGAACTCGGATTTCACCCCGTTTTGACTTCTCCCAAGAGATTCGGATCATTACGGTAGAGGATGGGAAAGTGGTCCGGAAAGAGAACTTCCCGGTTGCTCATCTTAACCTCAGTCAGCGTCTCGACCAATTGGCTTCCAACGGAGTGAGCAAGGTGATTTGTGGCGGAATTGATGGATTCTGCTTAAATCAATTGGGAAGTAAAGGGATTGAGGTTGTCCACAATGTGGCAGGAGAGGCTGAAATCGCCTCCGACCTTTTCATGAAAGGAAAGCTTCGGACAGGCTTTTGCTGTGAAGGAAGAGGAAGAAGACGTTTTTGTGTTTGGAAGAAAGGTTCCAGAGGAAGGAGGATATAAATGGCCGAAGAAAAATGTAAAAAAGATGCAGTCTGCGATACCTGTAACGAATCCAGCTCTTGCAGTCAGCAGGAAAAAGAGGCCCATGCCCAGGAGAGATTGAAATCGAAACTCTCGCATATCCAACATCGAATCATGGTGATGAGCGGAAAGGGCGGCGTCGGGAAAAGTACCGTATCGACTAATTTGGCTGTTGCACTATCTCTGGATGGGTTCAACGTCGGGCTCCTCGATGCGGACATTCATGGCCCCAACATTCCCAAGATGCTTGGAATTGAATCCAAGCATGTGGAGGGATCAGACAAGGGGATGATTCCGGTTGAGGTCTTTCCGAACTTGAAGGTCATTTCCATGGCCTTTTTCATCGGTGATCGGGATAATCCAGTGGTCTGGAGAGGTCCCCTTAAGCATGGCGCCATCAGCCAATTTCTTGGAGAAGTGGACTGGGGAAACCTCGATTTTCTCGTCGTCGATCTTCCTCCTGGGACGGGGGATGAACCGTTAAGTGCAGCTCATCTCATTAAGAATGTGGATGGCTCTATTATCGTAACCACTCCTCAGGATGTTGCCCTGCTCGATTCTCGAAAGGCTGTTACCTTCAGTCGGATGCTCAGTATTCCTGTGATTGGGATTGTTGAAAACATGAGTGGATTGGAATGTCCTCACTGCCATAAAGAGATTCCTCTTTTTAAGATCGGTGGAGGAGAAAAGGCTGCCCGTGACATGAAGGTTCCCTTTCTTGGAAGGATCCCTATCGATTCAGAGATGGTTATCGATTGTGATAGAGGAATGCCGTTTGTTATGGCTCATCCAAAATCGGAGGCAGCTAAGGCCTTTAAGGAGATAGCCCACCGCTGTAAGGAGTATGTGGGATTCAAGGAGACAGAGAAACAATCTGAAAGGGAAAAATTTCCCTATCATTTCAAAGAACAGGAGGTGAAGAGATGAAAAGAATTGCATTAGCTTCTGAAGATGGTTCTGGCCTCGATGGATTGCTGAGTGCCCATTTTGGCAGATGCCCTTTCTATACCTTTGTCAATGTGGAAGGAGATCGGATTCTGGGATCTGAAGTAGTCAAGAATCCTTACTTTCCAAACCATACACCGGGAGTCATTCCCGAGTTTATCCATTCACAAAAGGCGAATGTGATGATCGCAGGAGGAATGGGGCCGAGGGCCATCGACTTTTTCACCCAATTTGGGATTGACGTCGCTACAGGGGCCCAGGGGAAAGTGAAGGATATTGTTGAGGCCTATTTGAGAGGCGAAATTCAGGGAATCGTTGCTTGTGAGCATCACGGGCATGATCATGAATGTCAGGAGGAGAAACGATGAAAGTTGCTGTCAGCGCAACAGGAAAAGACCTCAATTGCCAAATCGATCCAAGGTTTGGAAGATGCCAGTATTTTATCTTTATCGATCCTGAGACCATGGAGTTTGATGCCTTTGGGAATGAAGGGTTAATGGCAATGGGTGGTGCCGGGGTTCAGGCCGCACAGCTTATTGTCCAAAAAGGGGCAAGCGCTCTGATTACGGGCAATCTTGGACCCAATGCCGCTTCAGCTCTCTCAGCATCAGGAATCAAAGTCTACTTAGTTCCTGGAGGGACAATAAGGGAAGTTACCGAAGCATTCAAGGATGGAAAACTTCAGGAGGCAAGTGGGCCTACGGTTCCTCCTCATTTTGGAATATCCCCTTCTCCATCCCTCTCCCCCAAGAGACTGTGTCGTAATTCCGTTCATGGTTCGAGAGCCTCACCACGAACGGATTATGACATGTTGAAAATCAATCACTTAGCCGTTCGTCCTGAGCGTGTCGAAGGGCGAATGGCTAATTATGACACAGTCTCCAAGGGGAGAGGGCGAGGGTGAGGGGGAGTATGGGTGGCCGTAGAGGTTAAAGAACGAATATTACGAATAGCTACGAATTATTCGAATAAAATCCTTTCGTTAAATTCGGTACCATTTGAATAATTCGCCTGTGAAAGAAAGGAAGGATAATTATGCCTTACGGAATGGGACCTGCTGGATGGAGACACCATCCTTATGGATATGGGAGAGGCTGGTGTTGGAACCCCGGGTCGTACGGAGCGCCTGTTCCACCATGGGGATCTCCAACCAAAGAAGATGAAATCCGATTTCTTGAAGAGGAAGCCAATTTCCTTCGAGGAGAGTTAGGCCAGATTGAAAAAAGGCTCGACGAACTGAAAAAATAAAAATGCTTTAGGGTAAAGGTTAGGAAGCCGGTTTAGTATTTGGTCATAGGGTTACGGCTTAAAAATTTTAAGCCCCGACTACGTAACCCTTTAACGAAACCGGCATCTTAACCCTAACCTTCCGACTAACGACTTTTATTCGAAGGGAGGTGTTTTCTATGCCAGGATTTGATGGAACAGGGCCACGAGGGATGGGCCCAATGACTGGAGGAGGCAGAGGCTTTTGTGCAATGCCAAACAGAGGCTACGGTCCATCCGGGTATAGCATGCAGGCACCTTATTATCCACCTTCCGGTGGTTATCCATTTTATGGAAGATCATTTTCCGGCCCCGTCTTTGGCGCAGGCCGTGATGGCCTCCCATGGGGTGGAGGCCGCGGAAGATGTTTTGGTGGCGGGCGAGGGTTCCGTCGTTGGTAGTGGCAATTTGTAGTGATTGCATGGGGGCCATCGATGGAACCCAACCCCCTAACCCCTTTAGGGGAGAAGGGAGACCTGCCTACCGGCAGGCATGGGGAGTATTTCTTGCGCTATACTCTGTGCGCTATGCGGTTTTGTAGGTATAGGAGGTGATAAAAATGCCAAGAGGAGACGGAAAATGTCCCCCCGGAGGCAGTGGTCCAGGAACAGGAAGGGGTGCCGGAATGGGTGGATCTCGTAAGGGAAGAATGGGTGGTTCCAAAGCAGGTGCAGGCCCTGGAGGAGAATGTATGTGTCCAAAATGCGGGACGACTGCTCCTCATGAGGCTGGAGGGCCTTGTTCATTTAAGAACTGCCCGAAATGCGGTGCAAAGATGGTGAGAAAATAATTTATTCGATAAGAAAACGAAATTGGATTTAAAAATAGGGGAATCCATGAATGAAATGTTGACCGGTCAAAAAAGGCAGGGAGAAGTCAATCTACACAGAAATTGTTTTGCCTGTGGTTCAAATGTCGGAATAGGTTTAGGACTAAAGTTTTATAAGAATGAAGATGGAGCTGTCTTCGGAAGTTTCTTTGCAGATTCGAAGTTTGAAGGTTATTCGGGCATCATTCATGGAGGAATTATAGCTACTCTGTTGGATTCTGCGATGACCCACTGTCTCTTAATGAAAGATATCCCTGCCCTCACGGGAAGATTGTCGATCAAGTATTCTACCCCCATTCGAACAGGAACAGTTGTGAAGTTAGAAGCAAGGATTGTTGACCAAGTCCATGAAATGTTCATTTTACAAGGGAAGGCTTGGGTGGATGGGAAGAAGGTGGCAAGTGCAGAGGCCAAATATAGGAGCATGAAAAGAAGGGGCAATCAAGAGGCGAAGAAATGACGCTTTTCCCATCTAAGGATCCTTCTTTAGAAAATAAATTGATCGGGAATATTCTAAGGGAATATCCCCGGATGGCCAGGATCATGGAAAGATATTTTGGTGGACATTGCCTGGAAAGGTCTGGCTTTAAGATCCAGACACTCGGGATGGCCTGCATCCTATTCGGCGTCGATCAGAAGCAGTTGCTTCAAGAATTTGAGAAAATCCAAAATTGATAGACATGACAAAAAACCCAAGTGGCCCGAAATACATCTTTGGACCGGTTCCTTCCAGAAGATTGGGAAGATCCTTGGGAGTCGATCTTGTCCCATATAAAACCTGTACCTTTGATTGCATCTATTGCGATTTGGGAAGGACCACTTTTAAAACAACCTCTCGAAAATCTTATGTATCAACTGAGGAAGTCCAAAGGGAACTGGATCTTACTTTATCTCCCTTAGAAAAGAAGCCAGATTACATTACTCTCTCCGGGTCAGGGGAGCCCACATTGAATCAAAATATTGGAGATATCATCCACACCATCAAGCATTGGACTTCTATCCCTGTGGCAGTTCTAACGAACGGCTCTCTCCTCTCTATCGAAGAAGTCAGAAAAGATTTAATTGATGCCGATGTGGTTTTGCCTTCTCTCGATGCCATCAACGACGTGACTTTCCAGTGTTTGAACAGACCTCACCCGTCGTTAAAAATAGATGAAATCATTTTGGGTCTCATTCAATTTCGAAATCAGTATCGAGGCCAAATCTGGCTCGAAGTGGTCTTTTGCAGAGGGATAAACGACGATAAAGAGGAGATTGAAAGACTCAAAGGGATCATCGAAAGAATCCAGCCCGATAGGGTTCAATTGAACACACCCGTCAGGCCGCCTGCTGAAGAATTTGCTTATCCCTTAACAACAACTCAGATTGAAGAAATAAGGAAAAAATTGGGAGATAAGGCGGAGATTATTTCTGAATTTACTGCTCCCCTGGGAGAAGAATTTAACTCCGTGAAGGATACAGAGATTCTTAACTTGATCAAGAGAAGACCTTGCACAACGGAAGATATTTCTAAAGCTCTTGGACTCCGTATAGATGAAGTTGTGAAGCATTTAGATCATCTTACAAAAACAGGGCCAATCCGATATCGAATGTATGAGCACCATTGTTATTACGAGTTTAATGTAACTAATTGAAAAAACCCTCCCCTTTTCCCCTCTCCCTGCTGGGGATAGGGTAAGGGTGAGGGGTGACAGGTAACGAAGATCATGATCATTTCAATCGCAAGCGGGAAAGGAGGGACCGGAAAGACCACCATCGCCGTTAATTTAGCTCTCTCTCTATCAAAAGGGACTGTCCAACTAATTGATTGCGATGTGGAGGAACCTAATTCCCACCTTTTTCTATCCCCCACCATCCACCAGGTTACCTCTATGGGAATTCCGGTCCCCCGAATTGATGAATCAAAATGTACATATTGCGGCAAATGTGGAAAGGTCTGTGAATACCATGCAATTGCTGTCATTTTGAAAAACGTTCTGGTTTTCGACGAGCTCTGCCACGGATGCGGTGCCTGCTCTTACTTATGCCCAGAAAAAGCCATATTCGAAGTGGAAAGAGAGATTGGAATTGTCCAGGAAGGAAGTGCGGATGGAATTCCATTCGTTAATGGAGTTCTTAATATTGGAGAACCCATGGCTTCTCCACTGATCCGGAAGGTAAAGGAGAGTATTCAAAAGGATAAAACCGTCATTCTCGATGCCCCTCCAGGGACAGCCTGCCCTGTTATTGAAACCGTCAAAGGAAGTGATTTTTGCGTCCTCGTTACAGAGCCGACCCCCTTTGGGCTGAATGATTTAGAGTTAGCTGTAGGAATGTTGGAAAAATTAGGAATTTCGATGGGAGTTGTAATCAACAAGGCGGATGTTGGGGACCGAGAAGTCTGGGATTACTGCCAATCGAAAAATATCCCTATTTTAATGGAAATTCCCATGGATCGGAGGATTGCTGAATCCTATTCAAGGGGAGTTCCAATTGTTGTCGAATATCCTTCTTACAAGCAGGGATTCAAAGGTCTATTTGAAAAGGTGGAGAAACTCCATGAGTCAAGTCGAAGAAATGGAGCAGTTAAGTGATGAGGTGGGCTACCTCGTCTATAATGAAACGTTGATCGATCACTTTATGCATCCCAGAAATGCGGGAGAAATAGAAAACCCCGATGCAATGGCGACCGTTGGTGATCCTACCTGCGGGGATTTTATTAGGGTGTACCTGAAGGTGGAAGCCGGGAAGATATCCGTCTTTAAATTTTTGACCCAGGGTTGTCCTGGAGCCATTTCCACTTCCAGCATTGCCACAGAAATGGCTATTGGTAAGACTCTCGATGAGGCGTTGAAATTGACAGACAACGATGTGATCGAAGCTGCCGGTGGCATCCCGTCAAGAAAAGCCCACTGCTCCCTTCTGGCAATCAGAGGATTGCATCAGGCCATTTTGAATTATCACACCTCATCCCATCCCTCGCCCCAAGAAGGAAGGGGGGAGGGTGAAGAGGAAAGGAAGTAGTAAGTGGAACAAAATGAAATTAAACAATTAGCCATTGTCAGTGGAAAAGGTGGAACAGGAAAAACCACTCTTGCTGCTGCTTTTGCCGCTTTAGCTAAGAATAAAGTGATGGTGGACTGCGATGTGGACGCGGCAGACCTGCATCTCTTGCTTCAGCCGAAGATCCTAATGCAAGAGAAGTACTTTGGGGGAAGATCACCGCATGTCGATTTGGATAAATGCACCCAGTGTGGGCTCTGTACTGAGGTATGCCGCTTCCATGCCATTGATAATGGGGTGGTTGATCCTGTTTCGTGTGAGGGGTGTGGCTTTTGTAGACACATTTGCCCTGAAGAAGCCATTGTGATGGAAGAGGCTTTTTCAGGAGATTGGTTTGTCTCCGAAACACCCTATGGTCCATTTGTCCATGCACGATTGGGAATAGGAGAGGAGAATTCCGGTAAACTCGTAACTGTCGTCCGAAAAAAAACGGTTGAGATTGCAAAAGAGAAGAACCTTGACCTCATACTGATCGACGGCCCCCCAGGCATCGGATGTCCGGTCACGGCCTCGTTGACCGGAGTGAATCTGGTCTTAGCCATCACAGAGCCTACTCTTTCAGGAATTCATGATTTGGAAAGAATCTTGAAACTCTCCGATCACTTTAAAATTCCCTCGATGGTCTGCGTCAATAAATTCGACATTAACCTTGAGAATACGGCCCAAATAGCATCCTACTGCAAGAAGAACGGTTCCCGCCTCATCGGTCAAATTCCTTACGAGCCAAAAGTGGTCGAGGCACTGGTTCAAAGGAAGACAGTGATAGACTACCCTTGCAATGAAGTTCAGGGGATTTTGCTCAAGATGTGGCAGGGCATAGAGATGACTCTGCGGGGCGAAGCATGACCGAATACAAGAAATATTGTTATTGGTTGGATTCGAACAGGTTCACATTGGTCAAGAAAGTTCTTGAGGAAGAAGGGAATCAAGGGACCGATGAAACTCATTTGCCATGTCGCGTCATCAAAACCTCGACGGAGCTGGGTTATATCGCCCCTTCTGCCTGGAACGGGTTCTGTAAAAGAAGAACTTCCTGGTATTGGAAGTCTGATAAGGCAGAAAAATTCCTGATTGTCAGTAACAAACCAATGGACATTGCAGGGCGTAAAGATCCAATTACGATTGTGGAGTCGAATTTCAAACCCGATCGCTTACCTTCCGAGAAAGAGATTCTTGAATTGATCGAATTAGACGAATACCGCAAGAGAAAACCGAAGGGATGGGACAAGCCTGAGGCTATCGAAAAGGATTTCTACCAGATATACTTTGAGCGCTATGGGGCCACAGACTCTTTTGATTTCGAAAAACTCCTTAAATACCATTCGGCAAATCATGCCAATTTCATCGATCCTCAATTCTTCGAAAATATCAAGGGAGAAAAGGCGCCTTATTCGATTTCGGATAGCTTTTATGTCTGTTCCTCATGTCTTGAATTTTTCAACATTCTGGGAGAAAAATGGCCAATCAAATATGTAGTGCCGTGCATTGGTGCGGTTAAGTTTGCTGGCCTTCCAATGAACCATTATTTTGAAGTCAAAACTTTTGGGGCCGTTAACTCAGATGGTAGAGTATCTGCCTTTTAAGCAGAGAGTCGTGGGTTCGAGTCCCGCACGGCCCACTATTCTAATAAATGGAACAAAGATTCAGTCACGAGATGAAAATGGTCCCCATTGAGTTGAAACCCAATCTATCGAGTTGTATTGAAACCCTATCGAAAAGAGAATATGAAAGGACACTCAATCTCCTTCTTAAAGAAGGGAGTGTGGACAAAAGGCTTGGAGAAAGGCTTGAAGTTTTAAGGCTGTTTCTGGAGTCAACAGATTTTGGTCACCTTCGAAGTCAATATGAAGGATATCTCACGGAGGGGAAAAAGGTCACATTCCTCATCTATCCCGAAGAGGGGAAAGCGAGGTATAAGTTGGTAGTGGAATGATAGGGTGTTACGACAAGCTGATCTGATAGAGGGTTTTTTGCAGCGGGTTGGTGAATTTGCAGGGAAATAATCTAACTGACGAGTCACTCTCTTCAGTTTTTGGAAGGAGGATTATATGCCGATTTATGAGTACCGTTGTGAGAGGTGTGGTCAAGAGAATGAATTTCTAATTATAGGAAGGAAGGAGAAACTCCGATGCAAACAATGCGGGAGCGAGGATTTGACGAAGCTGCTGTCTGCCCATAATACATCCAACAGCTCTTCGCGAAGATCTTCTGAACCCGGTCCCGGAGGCTGTTGCGGGGCGCCTAATTCCTGCGGAACACCGGGGAGTTGTTGTTCTGGGTAGGTATGGCACTTCTACGGTTCTTTTCTTAAGAGGGTGTTCGGGTAGTAAAAAGATAAAAAGGAGGTGAAAACCATGTTATCAAATATACCCATCAATCTTGAGCTTGTTGGAAAGGGAGACACGGACAAAGAAATACTAAGGGCCGGGGTCATCGCGGAACTGGACGCTATCAACCTTTACGAACAAATGGCCGCCATGGCCAAAGATAAGAATCTCAAAAAAATTCTGCTTGATATAGCCAAAGAAGAGAAAACTCATGTCGGAGAATTCCTGACACTGCTCCTGAGAAAAGACGGAGAGCAAGAAGCGGAGCTAGAAAAGGGAAAAAAAGAGGTTGAAGAGTTGATGGAAAAGTAGGAATGGTAGGACGTTTCTAAGGATGTTGTCGCCGAGGATATTCATTGTCATATTGAAGATATTGTTTCAAATTCCAAATTGGATTCTAAAAGTGATAAAATGAGACTAGAACGAAGACCAAAGGAGGTGTCTTATGGCCGAAGCAATAGATGGATGCGTGAAACCGGCAAAAGGGCCAATTATGGCTGGAGAATCGAAAGCCTCTCAACTGTCACCAATTCAAAAGGAGGAAATCAAAATGATCGCTCGAGTTGGCAAACCGGCGCCCGATTTTGAGGCAAGCGCCTATGTGGATGGGGGATTCAAGAACATTAAGCTTTCAAATTATAAAGGAAAGTGGGTCGTCCTTTGCTTTTACCCTGGAGATTTTACCTTTGTCTGACCTACTGAATTGTCGGCAGTTGCCGCCAAATATCAAGAATTCAAGTCCCTTGGCGTAGAATTTTTATCATTCAGCACAGACAGTCGTTTTACCCACAAGATCTGGCAGGAGGAGGAGCTCTCAAAAATGGTTCCAGGTGGAGTGCCATTTCCAATGCTGTCAGATGCAGGTGGTCGTATTGGTAGTGTCTATGGAGTCTACGATGAAGATGCAGGGGTGGACATTCGGGGTCGTTTTTTAATCGATCCGGATGGAGTCATTCAAGCCATGGAGACGGTCACGCCACCGGTGGGCCGGAACGTTTCTGAACTGATCCGACAGGTCAAGGCTTTTCAGCATACACGCGTTACAGGTGAGGTGATGCCTTCCGGATGGCAGCCTGGAAAACCGACCTTAAAGCCCGGTCCTGATTTGGTGGGAAAAGTTTGGAAGGTCTGGAAACCGGAAATGGCCTATTAAATTTTTTCTGGATATGTCCCAGGGAGGCGGTCACGATCAATGAACGATATCATTCAAGTGAGAGATCTAACGAAGTTCTATGGGAACACCCCTGCTATTGACCATATCTCCTTTGAAGTCAAAAAAGGGGAGGTCTTTGGTTTCCTTGGACCAAATGGAGCAGGGAAAACGACCACCATTCGGATGATGGTAGGCCTGACCCAACCCAGTTCCGGCACCGCATTGGTCGATGGCCACGATATTTTGAAGGAACCCGTGGAGGTCAAAAAGACAATTGGCCTTGTACCTGAAACCTCAAACCTCTATGGGGAGCTTACCGCACTTGAAAACCTTATCTATCAGGCAGAGATCTATGGAGTTCCAAGAAAAGAGCGCCGAATTAAAGCGATCCAGCTTCTTGAGGAATTCGGTTTGAAGGAACATCAAGACAAATCTTTTCAGAAATTATCGAGAGGATTAAAGCGAAGGCTAACGATTGCCGCTGCATTGATCCACCATCCCAAAATCCTCTTCCTTGATGAACCCACTACAGGTCTGGATGTGATGAGTGCAAGGGGGCTGAGGAAACTTATCCTTGATTCAAAAAAGAAAGGATTAACCATCTTTCTCACCACTCATTATATCCCTGAAGCAGAAAGCCTTTGTGATCGTATTGCTATTATTGTTCAAGGGAAAATACGGGTCGTGGATACCCCCGAAAATATAAGAGACCAGATGAAGGAGGCCGAAGTCCTTGAGATCGGACTGGATCGCACTCCAGAGGATTTAAAGAGTAAGCTCCCTTCCGTGGATGGGATCGACAAGATTGTGATAGACGAAAACCGTATCCGTTTTCATACCAGGAGACTCGATCAGGTTGCATCTCCTGTTATGAGATTCCTTGAAGGACACGGGGCCAAAATTAAATCGATTAATACGTTGAGTCCAAGCCTTGAAGATGCTTTTGTGAAAATAACCGGTCTCGATTCAGAGTTGATGAAGATCGATAAGCCAATGAAAGCAGGTCCGGAATAATTTCCTCTCTCTCCCCCATGCGCCTGCCTGCCGGTAGGCAGGGGAGAGGGCGAGGGTGAGGGGGAATATGGAAGAACTCAAAAAAGTCTATTTCATAGCTAAAAAAGATATGGGGGCCTACTACCTCAAGCCTCCCTTAATCAGTTGGGGATTGATGCTTCCCATCGTCTTTGTATTAGCTTTCTATTTCAGAAATCCGGCGGGAATCAAAGAGGTCGTCCCAGGATTGATTGGTTTGACCCTTCTCTTCTCATGCACGTCCATGGCAGCCATCGTGATTACCTTTGAGAAAAGAATAGGTGCTCTGGAGCGGCTCCTCCTGGCACCATTGGAGATCAGAACGATCCTCTTCGGCAAGACCCTTGGAAGTTCTGTATTCGGGTTGGTTATCACCATCGTCATCACAATATTTCTCATTCCAATTATAGGCCTTTCTATTAATTATCCCTTTTCTTTTTCTCTCATTATCATCCTTTCTGGTATCGCCTTCTCACTCCTTGGAATCCTTATTTCTGTAGGAGTAAAGGAAGTCTTCGAAGCCATGACCATGTCCAATTTCTTTCGATTCCCAATGATATTTTTATGCGGGGTCTTCTTTCCTGTGCCTTCCATGCCCTTCCCTCTTCCTATCCTCTCTTATCTCCTACCATTGACCTATACGGTTGATGGTTTGAAACATTGCCTGTTGGAAGATAAAGGAATGATCCCTTTTTATCTGGATTTATTAATTTTATTAGGATTCGTTTTTTTACTCTTTAGTCTCTCGTTATTCATTTTTAAGAAAAGAATTCGCCAAGAATTCTGAAAGGAGGTGAAAACCATGTGCCAAAGTAAATCTGGTTGCACCCAACCCGAAAATCTGAAGGGAACCCCAAAGGATTGCTCGGCCGAGCAGATCAACGTCTGTCATCCTGGAGAGAAGGGGCATCCCTGTGAGGCTGAGGAAACGGAAAGAAAATAGATGATGTTTTATAAAAAAGAATGTATCATCAGTTCCGTTGAGACTCAGATTATCTTCACTTAAAAATCCCTCCGAACTTCCCTTTAGAGAGATGGTGGGATTTGATTTGCAGGGCGAGGCTTTAGCTTTGCATCAAGCAACCCTAAAGAGCTGCCCTACAAATAATTGGAGAAGGGGGTGTATTTGTTATTTGATCATATGGAAAGGAGGTGATGGACTGAAGATTAAATTCGGTTGGGTGGGGATGAATCTATAAAAATTAAAAGGGAGGTGGAAGTCATGTTAAAGGAGATGAATCGAAGGGACTTTTTAAAGACAACAGCAGCGACAGGTGCGGTATTGATGGCAGGAGATGTTTTGAAAGGAGGTGCTACAATGGCATATGGTTCTGTAAAAATCCCAGAGGTTGAAAAATTGGTTATTACCGTCATAACGGACAATTACTATGATTGCCTGAGGCCAAATTACAAGGTGGCTAAGAGATATTTCATCATTCCTGGTACATCTATCCATTCAGAGCATGGCTTGGCTTATTACATCGAGACGGCCATCAATGGCAAGCCCAATACCTTTATGTTTGATTATGGATTGGATTTCCAGGGGGTCGGTAAAAACATGGAGCTTCTCGACATCGACGTGAAGAGAGTAGAGGCACTAGGGATAAGCCATGGCCATTTTGACCATTGGGGAAATCTTATTGCCATTCTCAAATATAATAGAACGAAAATCAGGAAGGGGATCCCCTTGTATGTAGGTGAGGAAACCTTTTCTCACAGGTTTGCCAAACTGCCACCCGGACCTTTCGAAGTAAGTGGTCTCATTGATCTGGAGCAGTTGAGAAGGGATGAGATCGAAAGCCTCGGCACGGTTAAGATTGTAGAGGTAAAAGATCCGACTCTTATTGTTCCTGGAGCATATCTGACTGGAAATATTGAAAGAGTTACCGAATATGAGAAAGGGTCGCCGATTTTATTAATCAAAAGAGGAGATAAAATGGATCTCGATCTCTTCATGGGAGAGCAGGCACTGGTATTTAATGTAAAGGGAAAGGGTTTGGTAGTTGTCTCATCCTGTGCCCATGCCGGGATTGTCAACACAGTAAAACACGCCCAGAAAATGACTGGAATAGATAAAGTCCATGCCATCATCGGAGGATTTCATTTGAGCGGTGCCAAACCTGAGGTAATCCAGAGGACGATTGCCGACATCAAGGCTGTTACTCCAGAATACATCGTTCCCATGCACTGTACTGGATTTGAGGCCGTCACAGCATTCGCCAGAGAAATGCCAGGGCAATTTATCATTAACACTGCCGGAACCAGATACATCTTTACAGCTTAGATTGACCCGGGGCGTTGAGGTTTCATTCACCTCAACGCCCCCTTTTTTACAGGGCTTTTTGAGATTGAGATTCAAGTTCTGCTGAATATTTTTGGAGCGAAAAGGTGAGATCCTTTTATCTAAATCAGAAGAGGTGAGGAGGGGGATTTTATATGAGATCTTTTCTTAATCAATATGTTAAATTACCCATCGTTTTATTTGCCTTAATTCTTCCCTTATTTTTTACTATATCAATCTCTCTCGCTTTAGACTTCGCTCCCATTCGAACCCCGTCCACCGGCTATCAACCTCAATTTCAAGTCTCAGGGAACAAAATCTACTATGTCTGGCATGAGTACGATGGTCCCTATCGGCAGATTTTCACTGCGGAAATGAACACTGATGGGACAGGATGGAGGTCAGAAAAAAGAACTTCTGGCCAATTTGATAAAGTCTTTCCTCAACTTCAGGTTGCGAATGACAAGATCTATTATGTTCGTCAGCAACCTGATCTAACAATAAATCGCCAGATCTGGACGATGGAGATGAGCATTGACGGAACAGGATGGAAAGAGGTTCAGAGGACGAATACCCCCTTTGATAAGCAGTTTCCCCAGCTACAGGTGGTTGGCAATAAAATTTATTATACCTGGAATGAATCAGATGGAAAACACCGCCAGGTATGGACAGCAGAGATGAATTTAGATGGGTTGGGCTGGGAGGCAGTGAAAAGGACCTCAACACCTTATGACAAATTTGAGCCTCAGCTTCAGGTCGTGGGTGAAAAAATCTATTTCGTTTGGAGGGAGTTTGACGGAAGACATTTTCAGATCTGGACGGCTGTCATGGATATTGATGGGAAAGGGTGGCAAGAAGTGAAGCGGACAAATACCCTGTTCGACAAACATAACCCGCAACTCCAGGTGGATGAAGGAAGAATCTACTATACCTGGCATGAAGCAGATGGCCCGGATTGGCAAAAAGCAAGATATCAGATATGGACAGCTCAGATGAACATCAATGGAACAGGATGGCTGGCGAATCAAAGAACCTTTGTAGGCTTTGATAAGTATACCCCCCAATTACAAGTTCAACGAGGAAGAATTTATTATATCTGGGAGGAATCTGATGGGAAATATCGTCAGATTTGGACGGCTGTGACGAGTAAGGATGGAACGGGATGGATATCTGAAAAGAGGACGACATCTCCTTATGGAAAATACGACCCCCAATTTCAGATTGTTGGGAATAGAGTTTATTATGTGTGGCACGAAGACCACGGACCTACTGAACCCATCTGGGTGGCTATAGAGACACTAAAATAGAAAGGAGGTTAAATATGGCTGAAGCAAAAGATGGATGTGTGAAGCCGGCAAAGGGGCCCATCGGTTTGGCGGAAACCAAAACCTCTCAAACCGCACAAATCCAAAAGGAGGAATTGAAGATGATGGCTCAAGTTGGAAAACCAGCACTGGATTTTGAAGCGAGTGCCTATATCGACGGGGGTTTTAAAAATATCAAATTATCTGATTATAAAGGCAAATGGGTAGTCCTCTGTTTTTATCCCGGTGATTTCACGTTCGTTTGACCTACCGAGTTGTCGGCAGTTGCCGTCAAATACGATGAGTTCAAATCGCTCGGAGTTGAGGTTTTGTCATGCAGTACAGATAGCCGCTTCATCCACAAGATCTGGCAGGAAGAAGAACTCTCGAAGATGGTGAAAGGTGGGGTTCCCTTTCCGATGCTGTCGGATGCAGGAGGCCGCATCGGGAGTGCCTACGGCGTCTACGATGAAGAAGCAGGAGTCAATATTCGGGGTCGTTTTTTGATCGATCCGGATGGGGTCATCCAGGCAATGGAGACTGTTGCTCCACCGGTCGGCAGGAACGTTCCCGAACTGATCCGGCAGGTCAAGGCCTTTCAGCATGTGCGTGCAACGGGTGAGGTCATGCCTTCCGGATGGCAACCTGGGAAACCGACCCTAAAACCCGGACTGGATTTGGTTGGCAAAGTATGGAAAGTCTGGAAACCCGAGATGGCTTTTTAACACTATTCCCTGACCCCCTGCCTACCGCGAGGCAGGCATCCCTCTCCCCCTGCCTACCGGCAGGCAGGCGCTGGGGAGAGGGAGAGGTAAAATGTACAGATGTATGATGGATAAGGAAGCTCATCAACTTAAAGATTTTTTAGAATTGGGTGGACTAAAAAGTACCAAAGAAAGAGAAACGATTCTCAAAGAACTTGAAGTTCTGGAGGAACATTTCAACGCTGAAAAACTATATTCAATTCTCAGCAGAAAGGGAACGAAGGTCTCACGACCTACTATTTATCGAACGCTAAAGCTTCTTGAACGATTCCATCTCATTGAAAGGCTCGATGTTAAAAAGAACTGTTTCTATTACGAGCCTATGTCTCATAAAAAGGACCATGGCCATCTGGTTTGCGAGCATTGTGGGAGGATTATTGATTTTGCAAGTGAGAGTATTCAAGATTTGAAATCGGAGGTATTCGAGGGGAAGAACTTCAAACTGGACAATATTTCCATTCAGATATTCGGCATATGCGAGACATGTCAGAAAACATCTAAAATTAAAAGCTAAATATGAGGAGAGGAAGATGTTAAAGAAAGAGAAACTTGTCATCATTGGCGGATCGGCCGCTGGCCCCAGTGCAGCAGCCAGGGCAAAGCGAGTTAATCCTGATCTTGAAGTGACTATGTTCGAACAGGGTCGATTCGTATCCTATGGCTCCTGAGAAACTCCTTATTACATCGGTGATGTAGTAAAAGATCAGAGCAAATTGATAGTCCGGACACCCCAACAGTTTAAAGAAATGCAAGATATTGATGTGAAGACCGAGCATCGCGTCACTAAAATTGATTCCAAAGAGAAAAGGATTGAAGTTGTGAATTTATCAAAATCCGAAACTCAATGGTTTTCTTACGACAAACTTATCGTTGCTACAGGTGCCCGATCCAGACGTCTCAATATTCCCGGAAGCAATGCCAAGAACATATTCACCCTGAAAGATCTTGATGACGGCATCCGTATTAAGAATTATATCGATGAAAAAAGGCCGAAAAGGGTTGCTATCCTCGGTGGTGGCTTTATTGCATTGGAGATGTGCGAGGCTTTTCGGTTAAGAAATTGTGAGACCTTTCTATTCTGCCGCAGAGATTTACCCGCGGGTAATCTCGAAAGGGAAATCTCTGAAAAAATATTGAAGGAGTTAGAAGAGAATGGCATTCATTTCCTCGCCCATCATGAACCCGCAGCATTTAAGATGAATAGTAATGGAGAAGCCATCTCCTTCGAAACCAATAAAGCCGAATATCCTGTGGATATGGTCTTGATGGCCATTGGAGTCATTCCGAATGTGGAAATAGCTAAAGAGGCAGGTATTGAGCTTGGAAAGACCGGAGCGATTCGAACAGACACGGCTCAAAGGACTAATCTTACAGACATTTATTCGGCAGGAGACTGCTCAGAAGTTTTTAATCTCGTGAGTCAGGATTGGGTTCATACACCCCTTGGAGATATTGCGAACAAACAGGGCCGGGTGGCAGGTGAGAACGCTGCCGGTGGAAAGGCCACTTTTTCCGGTGCAGTGGGGTCAGCTGCTTTTAAGGTTTTTGAATTGGAGGTGGCCTTCACAGGTTTAGGAACACAGACTGCCCGAGGATATGGTTTTGATGTGGATTCACAGATCATTGAGGCTGAATCGAAGGTAGGATATATGCCGGGATCAAAATGGATGCTCATTAAGTTGATTTTTGATAGAAGGAGTGGAAGGCTTTTGGGTGCTCAGATGGTCGGGAAGGAAGGAGTGGCTCGGAGGATCAACGCCCTTGCGGTCGCGGTTCATCAGAAGATGAGCGTGGACGAAATTGCACGGCTCGATTTTGCTTATGCGCCTCCTTTCTCCGCTCCCTTGGATCCGATTTTAATAGCTGCCGAGCAGGCAGCGAAGAAAATCGTTAGGTAGAAAATACAGGATTCTGAATTTAATAAAAATCCAAAAGGAGGAGAACATGGCAGTCATTATTGATCTGGAAAAATGCACAGGATGCGGTACTTGTGAAGAGGGTTGTCCGGTAGAGGCCATTAAGATTGAGAATGAGAAGGCTGTAGTCGATGCAGAGACCTGCGTTGATTGTGGCACCTGTATCGATGAATGTGCTGAAAAAGCCATCAGCGAAGGAACATAAGGAGCAATGAAAAAGTCTGGAAAAGTTGTCGGTGTGTGTACGAGTCAAAGGAGGGCTGATCCAAAGATAAATGTTGGTAGGGGTCTCCTCAAAATGGGTCATGGGCTAGTAGGCGATTCTCATGCCGGGACTGAGAAAGAGGTTAGCCTTTTGGCGATGGAGAGTATCCAAAAACTTTGCCAGGAGACGGGGCTCTCGGCTGGGCCTGGATCCTTTGCTGAAAATATCACCACGGAAGGGATTGATTTGACCTCTCTCCCCGCAGGTACCCAATTACAGATCGGACAAACAAAACTCAAGGTTATTCAAATTGGAAAAGATCCATCTCAAGCTCACACTTACAACTATCAGGGATTTTCCATTTTACCGAAGGAAGGCGTGTTTTGTAAGGTCATTGAAGGTGGGGAGATAAAAGTAGGAGATTCTATAAAGATACTCAAAAACCAAGAGGTTTAGAAGATGATCGGGATAGACATTCCTGGTTGGGGAAATATCAAGATTGAGAATATCGTTCTGGATCTAAACGGGACGATTGCTACGGATGGAAAAATTCCTTCCGAAGTGAAGGAGAAAATAAATTCCCTATCCAAGAAAACAAAAATTTATATTCTGACGGCGGATACTCAAGAAACTGCCAGCGTCGAGATTTCAGATATGGAGGTGGTATTGCTAAAGGTTTCAGAAATAGATAGTACTGAAGTGAAATTAAGAGTTTTGGAATCCCTTGACCCGACGAGGACAATTGCTATCGGAAACGGAAACAATGATCATCTCATTCTGAAAGAGGCTGCTTTGGGCATTGCAGTGTTAGGGGATGAAGGAATGTCTGTCTTAGCGATGAAGAATGCAGATATCGTTGTAAAGAGTATCTCTGATGCATTGGATATCTTTTTGAAACCCAAAAGATTAATTGCCACATTGCGCGAGTAAGGAGAGGAATATGTTTCTATTCGATCTTGGTAAGCTTCCAGGCCAGCAGTCAATGCTAATCTTCCACGCCCTTGCCCGAATGGGAATCGAAGCCCTTATAATCGTATCGCCCATGAGCCCTCTCGTCAGTATCGGATATTTTCAAGACGCTGAACAGGAAGTGGATATCTCTTACTGTAGGGCCAGCGGTGTCCCGTTCATGCGAAGAGAGGTGGGTGGAGGAGCCACCTATCTAGATGAGAATCAAATTTTCTATCAACTCATCTGGAGGAAGGACAACCCCAGATTTCCAAAAATCATTCAGGACATTTACCCCTGGTTTTCGGAGGCTCCTGTGGAGACTTATAGAACCTTCGGAATAAAGGCAGAATATCGAGCCATCAATGACATTGTAACCAAGGAAGGAAAAAAGATTGCAGGTGAAGGTGGAGGAGATATCGGAGGATGCATGGTCTTTGTGGGCGGCATCCTTCTCGATTTTGATTACAATGCCATGAGCAAAATATTGAAAGTTCCCGATGAAAAATTCAGGGACAAGGTTTTTAAGACGATGGAAGAAAATTTGACAACGATGAAGAGGGAGCTGGGAGGCATTCCTACGAGGGATGAGGTGGCTGCTGTGCTCAAGGAGAGATTCGAAAAGAAACTGGGCAAGTTTGCACGGGCCTCTTTAAACTCAGAAATCCTTGGAAAGATGAAACAGTTGGAATCTTGGATGACCTCTGAAGAATTTCTCTATAAAAAGACTCCCAAAATCCCGAAAGGGGTGAAAATCAGAGAAGGGGTTGAGATCTTTTATGGCCTTCACAAGGCCAGGGGAGGGCTAATTCGAGCGGCTGAGGAAATTTCTGAAAAGAAGATTGAAGACATCACCCTTTCAGGGGATTTCACATTTTATCCAAAAGAATATCTAAAGGGGTTGGAAGAATCATTGAAAAAGGTACCTCTCGAAGAAAATCAGATCGTTGAAAGGGTGGAGGATTATTACGAAGAAAAGGGGATTGAATCCCCAGGGGTTGAATCCAAGGACTTCGCACTGACCATTTTGAACCCTATCCAAGAATTCAAAGAAGATGGGGAGAAAGCTTGATATGAGGTCAAACAGACAGCGTTACTACGAACTCTTTTCAAAAGTCTATGACTTCGTCATCCGTTTACACTCTGGGGATAGAGAAGGTTCGCTCAGGGAATTTATCACTGAAAAGGCTAATCTATCAAGGGGAGACAAGGCTTTAGACCTTTGCACCGGGACGGGTTCAGTGGCTATCGAATTGGCGAGGCGAGCAGGGGAGAATGGATTGGTAATAGGCCTTGATTTCTCTCGGGGGATGATTGAGAAGGCGAAAGAGAAAGCTAAGAGAGCTGGGATGGTTCGACTTTATCTGGTCCAGGCCAATGCCAGCCAGCTCCCTTTTCAAAATGCCTCTTTTCACGGTGTGACCTGCTCCCATGCCTTCTATGAATTAAAAGAAGAAGAAAGAGCCATGGCCATTGATGAGGTGGCAAGGGTTCTCAGGCAGAAGGGAAGATTCTGTCTCATGGAGCATGCAAAGCCAGAGAGACCTATACCCAGATTGCTTTTCTACATTCGCCTGCTCTTTCTGGGCTCAAGAGATGTGAGAAAATTTCTTTCCGAGGAAAATTCTGTCTTTGGAGAAAGTTTCAAAAATATAACAAAGGTGATGAGTCCAACTGGAAAATCAAAACTAATCTATGGAGAGAAAGGGGGATAACGCGATGGAATTATCTATTGAGGAAAAATGGAAACGTTCCAGGGCTGCTCTGTCTATGCTACTGGGGACGTCCATTAAGGCCATATCTGAATCGTATGGAAAAGAAGGTCTCGAAAAGGTTGCAAAGGCCTGGGAAGAGAATAATAAAAAGGCGTCCAAAAGGCTGATGGAAATTGTTGGGAGGCAGGAAAGGAATCTCGAAACCGTGGCACGAATCATTGATTTTACCGATTCGATATATGGTGTGGAAGGGGAATGGACAGAGATTGGACTAAAAAGAGCTATCAAAATCGAAAAATCTTGCCCCCTTGCCAAACAATTTCCTTCTGAAACCTGCACGCTATGTTTTTCTGGATCGATGCAGGGAATTGCTCGAGGGGTCTTGGGCCATGATCAGGTGATCTGTAGAATGCCCAAGTCTCTTCCTGGTGGCGATGACTGTTGTGAAATTATCATTGAAGTTAAAGAATGAGATCTTGATTTCGGGACTTGCTTAGAAATCTCAATGAAGATTCTCGACCATCTCCTGTTCAGTCTTAAGGATAATGATTTTCAGGTGAAGAGTGTTCATGCCTGTGTCTTCTGGACGGCTGTGATCAGCAAGCATTGTGGCCTTTCCTCCACCTTCAGAGATGAAGGCCCTTCCCATGATCGGGGTGTGAGAGATGTGGGAAAACTCACACAAAAGACTGCCCTGGAATTGGCAGAATATGCCAGATCAGATAGCCTTTTGGAGGCATCCCTTGGAATGGCAACCATCAATTCACTGATCGATATCGATGAATCGAAATGCGTTGAGAAAAATGCCTTTGAGATCATTCTGGAAAAGGGAGAGGGGAAACATGTTGCTGTCGTTGGCCACTTCCCCTGGATTCCGAAATTGAGAGAAAGGATAAAAGACTTTTGGATTCTTGAACAGAGACTCCGGGAAGGAGATTTACCTGCAGAAGAGGCAGAAAGAATTTTACCTCAACGCGATGTTGTAGGTATCACAGGGACATCCTTCATCAATCACACCCTAGAGGGGCTTTTAAGTCTTTGCAAAGGGGCTTATGTTGTTCTGATCGGTCCCACCTCACCCCTCTCCCCTATTCTCTTTGATTACGGAATTGATGCCATCTGTGGCTCAAAGGTGATCGATCCTGACCAATTGATTCGTTCCATCAGCGAAGGCGCTACTTTTAAGGAGGTCACTGGGGTGAGACTTCTCACCTTAACTAAAAAGTAATAGGGAGATGGAATATGCTTGCCCAGTGTGCCAGATGCGGCAAGAAAATAGAAAAGCACCAATGCTATGAATACCAGGGCAATTTATTTTGTGAAGATTGTTATATGGATACCCTATCTCCCCCGAAAGCCTGTGATCCATGGGCCGTTCATTCAGCCAAAACCTTTTTAAGAGGGAAGGACAAACTTTCTGCTTTGACACCTTTGCAGTCGAAGATCGTCGACTACATCAGGGAAAAAGGGGAGGCTACTATAGAAGAAATGGTGGAGAATCTAAATCTCGCTGAAGAGATATTGAGAAGAGAGTTTGCTGTGCTGAGGCACATGGAAATCCTTAAGGCAACTAAAAAGGGAGATAAGATTTTTTGTATACTGTTTTAGAAACACTACCTCAAAAGGGTTTTTTTAAGATATGGCCGAGATCAGACAGAATCCCACCACGAAAGATTGGGTCATCATCGCCAGCGAGAGGACTAAAAGGCCCGATGATTTCAAAGAGCCTCCTTCCCACTCTCACCTACACGAGTATCGGCCTGATTGTCCTTTTTGCCCTGGAAATGAAAAGCTGACTCCGAAAGCCATTTTGGTTTTTCCTGGCAACATGGCTCAAGGCTGCCAATCGGAATGGAGCATTCGCGTTGTGGAGAATAAATTCCCCGCACTCCTTCCACAGGGCACGGTAGAACGAAAGAGAATGGGACGATTCCATCTCAAAATGAATGGTTGCGGAAGGCATGAGGTCATCATTGAAAGCCCGAAACACAATGCGACCATCGGCACCCTTTCTGACCCGGAAGTGGAGATGATTCTACGCGCCTGGCGTTCTCGTTTCCTGGAACTCGGCCAGGATGAACGCATCAGACTGATCACCCTCTTTCGTAACCATGGCCTCAAAGCGGGGACCTCCCTGGAACACCCGCATTCACAGATTGTGGCTACGCCAGTGCTTTCCAGCCTGATTCGTCAGCGGATGGAAGAGGCCACGCGCCATTTGGACACGTATGGAACCTGTCTTTTCTGCGATCTTCTCCGGGAAGAAAAAAAATTGCAGGAAAGGGTGGTGTTAGAGAGCGAGCATTTTCTGGCCTTTGTTCCCTACGCGCCCCAGGCGACTTATGAGACATGGGTTATTCCCAAGACCCACAAGCCTTCCTTTGGACTGATCGATGACACCGAGGTAATTGACCTGGCAAGGAACCTGAATCAAATCCTTGGCATCATGTATCGAAGGCTGAATGACCCGGACTATAATCTGACCCTCAACACGCCCCCAGTTCGGGAGGCGCGGCAGGAATGTTGCCACTGGCATATCCGAATTCTCCCCCGCATGAGTTATTTATCGGGCTTTGAACTGGGTTCAGGAATTTACATTACCACCACTTACCCCGAAGAGGCAGCCCAATTTCTGCGAGCGGCCAATTAAATTATATGGGTCTAAATGGAGATAGTTTGTGAAGATTCTATTTAATGAGAGGGTGGCGCAGGTTTACGACAGATGGTTTGAGATGAAAAAAGGATCGCTGGCAGACTGGTTTGAAAAGGAACTGATGTCGAGAATTGTGGAGCTTAACCCGGGAGGGAAAATTTTGGATGTTGGTTGTGGAACCGGGAATCATCTCCAATTCTTCGGGGCAAAAGGAATGAAGGCTATTGGAATTGACATCTCTCTCCCTATGCTTCGCGTAGCCCAGAAAAAATTAGGTCAGCCGAATGTGTTGTGCCTGGGTAAAGCGGGGGCTCTCCCTTTCAAAGAGAAATCCTTCGACTCTGTCTCCCTAATCACCACTTTGGAGTTTGTGGAGGATCCATTGAAGGCTTTGCGGGAGGCGGTCCGCGTATCGAGGAAGAAGATCATATTAGGGGTTCTGAATAAATACTCTCTTATTGCTATAAGCAGAAGAATAAAAGGGATATTCCGTCCAAGCATTTATAATGAAGCCAAATTTTACAGCATCTGGGAATTGAAGAAACTGTTAATTAAAGTTTTAGGGAAAGGCAATCTGAACTGGGGAAGTGCCCTCATGCTACCATTAAGCTTTCAAGAGTGGTTTGGAGGTCTCGAAAGGATCATATCCTTCAGAAAGAATCCCTTTGGTGCATTTTTAGTCGTGGGGGTTTGGGCTAAATAAAAACTTAAAGTTCGAGTGAGAGGGATAGAAAATGGAACAGATGGAGACCGAAGTTTTGATCATCGGTGGAGGGGTCTTGGGAGCGGCAGTGGCCAGGGAACTTTCCCGTTACAAGGTGGATGTTATTTTAGTGGAAAAGGAGGCTGACTTTGGCTGGGGTAGCACCAAGACCAATATGTGTATCGTCTGCCAGGGCGGAGATACCCTGGAGTTCCGTCCGGAATACCACCGTAGCAAACTCGTCTGGGACAGCATTCCTTTGATGGAGCTTCTCTGTCAGGAGCTTGATGTTCCCTTCAAACGGGTAGGAGAACTCGCCCTCATCCGTAATAATGAGGAGTTGGGTAAATTCCGAAAGCTGAAATCGAAGGCCGAAAAGTTCGGCCTCGCAGGCCATCAGTTCATAGATCAAGACACACTCAGACAGATGGAACCCAACATCACCCGGGAAGCCATCGCGGCACTGTACGATCCAAACATTGCCATTGTTGATCCTGTCAGGCTTACCATCGCCCTCATAGAGAATGCCGGTCAAAACGGAGTTAAAGTGATGCGGGAGACCGAGGTTCTGAATATCTCTCAGAAAGGTAACCAGTTCGAAGTTGGGACCAATCGCGGCTCGATGAAGTGCCGCTTCATCGTCAACGCCGCGGGGACCTCGGTGGACAAGATAGCCCGATTGGTGAATTCGGATGATTTTGTTCTTTATCCGATTAGGGGATATGTAGGGATTCTCGATAAAAACTTAGGGGACTTGATTAAACATGAAATCCATATGCGGCCGGATGCGCCCGGTCAGATGAATATCCTGACGCCCAGCGTCCACGGCAACCTTTTCTTCGGCACGACCATGCAACCAGCCCGGAGGGGAGATTACTCCACGACCAGGAGAATTGCTCAAATCGGCTTGCAAAATGTCAGGAAAATCATTCCCGACCTTTCTGAAAAGGACATCATCCATTCCTTTGCTGGATTCCTTATGTTTCGAAACTGGGAAGTCGGCTGGCACGAGTGCGTGGTTCAGGCCTCCCGCAAAGTGTCACGTTTTATAAGCATATGTATTGGTTACCCCGGGGTGAGCGCAGCTCCGGGGACTGGCCGAGAGGTGGCAGAATTGCTTCGGAGAGAAGGTTTAAGATTGGAATCAAATCCAGGATTCAGTCCTTTCAGAAAAGCTTCACCGAATTTTAGCAAGCTTTCTGAGGAGCAACAAAAGGAATTGATCGCTCAGGACAGCCGATATGGTCATGTGGTCTGTCGTTGCGAGACCGTGACGGAGGGAGAAATCGTTGAGGCAGTCCGCAGAGGGGCCACGACTCTCGATGGGATTAAATTCAGAACCAGAGCTGGGATGGGGCGGTGCCAGGGTGGTTTTTGTACTCCTCGTGTCACAAAAATATTAGGTCGAGAACTGGGCCTGCCGGAAGAAAAAATAACCAAGAAAGGTCGGAAATCCCGACTCTTACTTTATAAGACGAAGGAATTACTTGGGGGAGAGTTATGAAATTCTCGGATGTAGATGTTGCGGTGATTGGCTCTGGACCAGCTGGAATGGCCGCTGCGATAAAGGCAAAGGAAGAAGGAGCAGAGCATGTCCTTATATTGGAACGTCAGGAACAGCTCGGTGGCCTCCTTCACCAGTGTGTGCACAATGGTTTTGGACTCCTTTATTTCGGTCAAGACCTGACCGGACCAGAATATGCCTGTCGATTTGTTGAGAAAGTTAGGGATTTAGGAATTGAGGTACTCCTTGAAACCATGGTGACTCAAATATCCGTTGATCGAAAGCTGACCGCTGTCAACAGTCGCGAGGGACCTATTCACTTGCAGCCGAAGTCTATCGTTTTGGCCATGGGATGTCGGGAACGGAGCCGAGGGCAATTGTCCATCCCCGGCACTCGACCCGCTGGAATCTTCACCGCCGGGACTGCCCAGCGACTGGTCAATGTTGAAGGATTCATCCCTGGGAAAAAAGTGGTCATTTTGGGTTCAGGTGATATAGGCATGATCATGGCTCGTCGCCTCTCATTGGAAGGGGTCGAGGTGAAAGCGGTTGTTGAGATCCTGCCCTATGTCGGAGGCTTGATCAGAAATGAGGTTCAGTGCCTCCATGATTTCGATATTCCTCTTCTTCTCGAACACACCGTAACACAGATCCATGGTGAACAGCGTGTGGAAGCGGTCACCCTCGCTAAAGTGGACAAGAATAAGAGGCCTGTCGATGGCACTGAACAAAATATTGAGTGCGATACTCTGCTGTTGTCGGTCGGCTTGATCCCCGAAAATGAACTTTCGAGAATGGCGGGGGTAGATCTCGATCCGTTGGCCGGTGGGCCCGTCGTAGATGAACGGAGGGAGACGAACATTCCAGGTATCTTTGCAGGTGGAAACGTGGTTCACGTTCACGACTTAGTCGACGACGTCTCCTGGGAAGCCGAGATAGCCGGGGCTTGGGCGGCCAGGCTTCCACAAAAAGGAGATCTTGAAAAGAAAGGGAAAACCATCCTCAGGCCTGGAAGAAATATCCGTTCCATCGTCCCCCAAACGATCAGTGATCAAAGTGACGTTACCTTCTATATTCGAGTAAAAGAAATGGAAGAAAAAGTTCGGCTGAGGATAGGTGATATTTATCATCGGGCATTCAGGGTGGTGAAGCCCAGCGAGATGATCAAGGTCGATCTTCTCAAGAAGGAATTGAAACGGTTGAAGGAAAGAACAACCGAACTAGACGTGGAGTGTGAAAAGGGAGAATAAAGATGGTGGAAGAAAAAATCATATGTATCGGCTGTCCTCTCGGCTGTGAGACGAATCTAAAGATCGATGATCAGGGAGAGGTGATTAAAATCACAGGGTACAAATGTAAAGAGGGACGGCAATATGTTCTTGAGGAATATAGGAGTCCGGTTCGCGTGCTTACCGCCACCGTCCTTACCCAAAGCAGCGCTCGCCCCCTTTTCCCAGTGCGGTCAAATAGACCTCTGCTCAAAACGCAACTCAAGGAGGCAGCGAAAGCGCTTGCAGGAGTGAAGGTCAAACCACCCATCAGAGTGGGCCAGACCATTTTGTCAAATTTAATGAATACCGGCGTAGATGTGATTGCTACAGATGATCTGACTTATTAGAGATATTCGCCTATGATAAAGAAGGAGCCAATATGAATGAATTAACCTTGGAGCAGGCCTTAAAAATGATCGAAGCCGCTGAGAGGTGGGCAAGGGATATTGCGGGGTCCCCTTGCAGCATCGCTGTGGTGGACAAGGCGGGCGCAGCCATCGCTGTCCACCGTATGGATGGAGCGGGCATGGCCACGACAGATATTGCTATTGAAAAAGCCTGGACAGCAGTTGCCTTTAAAATGCCCACATTAATGGGCTCTCGCTGGCTCGATCCTCGCAACATAGGAAAGCTTTTAGGGGATCACGCCATGGGAATGATTGGAAGGGGAAAAGGAAGGCTTTGTTTCATTCCTGGTGGGATCCCCGTTACCAACGAAGAAAACGAGGTAATCGGCGCCATCGGTTGCAGCGGTGTTCCATCCGGTGTGGGAGACATCAGTGATACCTCAGCCAGCCAGGCCGGTGTGACGGCTCTTTATGAATAAAGTTGAGAATTTATAATCCCCCCTACCCCCCTTTAGAAAAGGGGGGGTGGGGGGATTTGAAGGAGATTTTTTATGATGATGAATTTAGAGGCAGCTAAGAAACTACTCCAAACAGGTATTGAGAATGCGAAAGAGATGGGCAGACCCTGCAGCATCGCTATCGTGGATGAAAACGGATGGTTGGTGGCACTTCATCGTATGGATGGCGCTCCTATCCCTACACCAGAAATCGCCCGCGATAAAGCTTGGACAGCCGCCGTTTTTCGGCGACCCAGTTCTGAAGTTTCAGCGTATGGCGATCCCAGGGCGCCGGGATTTGGGCTAAACGCCCAAAACTGGAACGAACGCCTGACCACCATTCCAGGAGGCATGCCCATCTGGAATGAAAGCCACTTCATCGGGGCGATAGGTGTTTGCAGCGAAACCCCGGAGGAGGACGTAATTCTCTGCCAGAAAGTGATCAAAGAGATGGGTGCAATACTTAATCGGAAGGTTGGGATATGACAACTCTGGATCAGGTTTACGAGAATAAGAAAGCAACGGTGATCGATATTCAAGGAGGTCAAAGGATAAGGCAACGTCTCGGCCAGATGGGTATTCATCCTGGCGATACGATAACGATGTTGAGGTATGGGGCACTCCGAGGTCCTATACTGATTGAGGTGCATGGCAGTCAGGTGGCTCTTGGAAGGGGGATTGCCTCCCGAATCATTGTGGAGAAATTGGAATGAGAATCGCTCTGGCTGGCCAGCCAAACTGTGGCAAGAGCACCATATTCAACCATATCGCCGGGTACAAAGCGATCACTTCTAACTTTCCTGGAACGACCGTTAAATATACCGAAACCAAAACCCATATCGAGGGCTATACCTGTAATTGTATCGATCTTCCAGGAACCTATTCGCTGACTTCGTCAGACCCCGCCGAATTGGAGGCACGAAAGCATCTCCTTTCCGGAGAAGTGGATGTGATCATTAATGTGGTCGATGCCTCGCTGCTCTGCCGAAGCCTGGAACTGACACTACAGCTTCTTGAGCTTGAGGTTCCTATGGTCCTTTGCCTGAATATGATGGACGAGGCCCAGAGAAAAGGAATCCAGATTGATGCACAAAAACTCTCGAACCTTCTCGGAGTCCCTGTTATTTCCACCATAGCCACAACTGGAAAAGGGCTGAAGGAGCTATTTATTGAAGTTTTAAGGGTCCGGGAAGAAAGGAGGATAGGGAAAACCCCAAAATTCAGCAAAGACATTGAAGAAATCGTAAGTCAATTGGACTCCATACTCAACTCTGAATGGCCAGTAAAAGAAAAGGTTCCCCCTCGGTTTCTTTCCATAAAACTCCTTGAAAATGATCAGTTCTTCATTAATGAAACAAAGCGGAATAGTAACGCTATCAATCGAATCAGACCCCTTCAGGAAAAATTGGAGCAAATTCATGGCGGTCCATCGGATGAAGTTATTTCCTCTGAACGTCATGCCCTGACGATGAATTTATTTGAGAAGGTCTCTACAGTCATCCATCCTCCTAAAAAAGACATTCGTATCGTTATCGATCACTGGGTGATGCATAAATTCTTCGGCTATTTAATTCTGGTGGGTGTCTTCTATGGTTTTTTCAATTTCATCTTTGGAATTGGCGGATATATCGAAGAACCCCTGATGGAGCTCTTTGACCAATGGATCGGTCAGCTGGAGATCGTTTTCGGAAAAGGTACTCTGTCCCACTCTATCTCGAAAGGAGTCATTCAGGGAATTGCAGGTGGAATTGCGATCGTCCTCCCTTACCTTGTCCCTTTTCTCATCGGGCTTTCCTTGCTTGAGGACATCGGATATCTCCCGAGAGTGGCTTTCCTGATGGATGTTTTTATGCACCGGATTGGTCTTCATGGGAAATCCATTATTCCATTTATTCTGGGGTATGGGTGCAGCGTTCCTGCTGTGATGGCCACTCGAATTTTGGAATTCCCTCAACACAGATTTATCGTCTCTATCCTCGCCACCATGATCCCTTGTGCGGCTCGAATCACGATCATCTTCGGCCTGGTTGCTTTTTTCATCAGCCCCAATGCCGCGCTGGCGATTTTTGCCCTTAACATTCTGGTCGTGGCTATCTCAGGGAAGATCCTCTCCACCCTCTATCCAGAACCCGGAAGTCTTGGATTGATTCTCGAAATCCCTGCATACCAATTACCGCCTTTGAAAAATACCTTGAAGAAATCCTGGTATCGAATAAAGGAATTTATCGTTATTGCATGGCCTATTCTTATTGTCGGGAGTGCCATTCTGTCCCTGATGGAGTATGGCAAGGTAGACCTTTATTTCAATCGTTTTCTGTCTCCCCTCACTCACCTCCTCGGCCTGCCGGTTTCTGTGGGGACGACCCTCATTTTCGGCTTATTAAGAAAAGAACTCTCCCTGATCATGCTGACCCAGGCATTGGGAACCTCCCAGGTCCTTACGGTGATGACCAAAACTCAAATCATTGTCTTTACTGTCTTTGTCACTTTCTATATTCCCTGTCTTGCCACGATTGCTACACTCTGGAGAGAGATCGGTAAAAAAGGAGCGCTCCTGGCGATCTTTTTCACTCTATCTGTGGCCATTATTCTGGCGTTGGCAACTCGAATCTTCTTAGGGATTTTTTTCTGGTGAGGCCACGAATATTCGAGATTCTTCGCTTCGCCTTGAACCTAATAGGGTTCAGGGCTTCGCTCAGAAGAATGATAGAAAAGGGAATTCGACGTGTCATTCTGAAGAAGTCACACGTTTGCGGGACGACTGAAGAATCTCATCATTTTTAACGGATTTGCTGAATTAAGAATTCACTGAAATAAGAGGATTGGGAACATTGATAGAAAATTGGTTTATCCTCCTCTCAAAAAAAATGAAGGGTTGTTCGAAAACCTTTCGAGAGATCCTGTATGGAATGACGGTCCATGAAATGGATCTGGAACTGAAAAAGGAAAGGGGAAACTTAGATCACCTTTTTATGCTGATCGTCTTTGGAGATCTTGTAGGATTGCCTTTGCTTCCTCCTTATTACTCGATGCGACTTTTGCCTTATATTTTCCCTTCTATTGAGACATGGAAGAGAAGCCTTTTAAGGGAGAGAGATCTGACCGATTTCGCTTCGATGGATATTTAATTTCAATAAGGGAAAGAGCATGGGAAATGAATTGATTTTAAAAGTAAGAAACTTGAATGTAAGGTTGGACCATCAAGGTATCATTGAAAATCTGTCCTTTGAAGTGAAAAAGGGAGAGGTTCTTACAATTTTAGGGCCAAACGGTGCTGGGAAGTCCGTTTTGCTGAAAACCTTAATCGGGTTATTGCCCTATAAGGGAGAAATAGAGTGGGCAAAGGAGTTGAAGATCGGCTACGTCCCGCAGAGGTTACCTTTTATAAAAGATATTCCTCTAAACATTAGAGATTTTTTCAATTTAAAAGGATCTCCTGAAAAGGAGACAGAGGCAATTTTAAACTCAGTGGGGTTTCAGAGGGATTTTTTACGAAAAAAAATAGGAGATTTATCTTCAGGACAATTCCAGAGGGTATTAATCGCCTGGGGCCTGGTCGGAAAACCGCAGGTTTTACTTTTTGATGAACCGACTACCGGAGTGGATATCAGTGCAGAGGAGACCATCTATAATCTTTTGGCAGGGTTGAAAGAGGAGAAGGATTTGACCATTCTATTGGTGACCCACGATTTAAGTGTCGTTTATAAATTTTCTACCGATGTGATTTGCTTAAATAGACAACCGATATGTTATGGGTCTCCACAGGAGGTGTTGACTCCGGAAAGTTTACAAAAACTTTATGGAGGAGAAGTGAAATATTATCAACACAAACATTAGGGGCGTAAGATGGATAATCAATTTTTATTGAGTCTAATCGTAGGAATTTGTGTCGGAGGGGTAGCCGGATTCTTAGGATCTCTGATGTTAGGCAGAAGAATGGCCCTGGTGGCGGGCCCCCTTGGCCATTTGACCTTGCCGGGGATAGCTCTGGCTTTGATGTATGGTTTCGATGTTTCACTGGGCGCATTCCCATTTGTTATTTTTGGAATCGTTTTGATCTGGCTCTTTGAGATGAGAACAAAGCTGCCCATGGAGGCTTTAACAGCCGTCGTCTTCGCCTCAGGAGTGGCTATCGCTTTTTTGCTTTTGCCCATTAAGCAGGCAGAGGCAGTCCTGGTGGGCGATATTACAAAAGTGAGTTTTGCAGAAGCAGCCGTTTCGGTTATTTTAATCCTTCTTCTTTTCTTTGTGGTAAAGAAAATTTATTCCAAAATCGTCTTGATCAATATTTCTGAAGAGTTGGCCAAATCGGAGAAAATAGACATCAGAAGATATAATCTCATTTATTTGGGTTCAATTGCTATCATTGTTGCCTTAGGAGTTAAAATGGTGGGTGGTCTTTTAACCGCAGCTTTGGTGGCGATTCCGGCTTCCGCTGCCAGAAACCTGAGTCGAAATTTGGCCCAATATGCCTTTGGGGCGATGATCATCGGGGGGCTATCTTCTTCCTTGGGGATTTTAACTTTCAAACTTACAGGATTTCCAGCAGGGCCTTTGATCATTTTGGCGAGCACTTTAATCTTTTTGATTTCGATAATCTTCAAAAGATAAATAAGCGGCTGTGCGCTTGGAGAACGAAAGGACACCTATGAAGAAGATTAGGATCGAAGATGCCGTGGGAATGATTCTCGGCCATGATGTGACCCAGATTATCCCGGGACAATACAAGGGACCCCGCTTCAGACGAGGGCACCTGATCAAGGAAGGAGACATTCCTGAATTTATAAAAATCGGCAAGGAACATGTATATGTAATGGAATTAAAAGCCGGGGTCATTCATGAGGATGAGGCCGCGCTTCGGTTAGGAAGGGCATTCTCTGGAGAAAATATTGACTTGACCGGGCCATCCGAAGGTAAGGTAACGTTCCTATCAAAAATAAGCGGAATATTAAAGGTAAACTTATCCTTACTTCACCGTATCAACCTCTCAGGTAATATCATCCTTTCTACCCTTCACCGGCATACTCCCTGCTCCCAAAGGATGGCAGTTGGGGCAACCCGAATTATATCTCTCACTGCTCCGGAAAGGCAGATTGAAAAAATAGAAAACTGGCGTGATAAATATGGGCCGGTCGTCGAAATTCTTCCTTATCGGACGCTGAATGTCGGTGTGGTGGTAACGGGAAATGAATTCTTTCACGGAAGAACCGAGGACCGATTTGATGATAGGGTGGGGAAAAAGATTTTAAATTTTGGATCGCAGGTGGTGAAGAAGCAGATCGTTCCAGATGATATTCAACAAATCTCTAAAGCTTTATTAGAGTTTCAAGATGCCAATATTGACCTCATCTTGATCACAGGAGGGCTTTCTGTTGATCCTGATGATGTCACACGAGCAGGAATCAAAAAGTCTGGCGCCAAGATCATATTTTATGGTACTCCCGTTCTTCCCGGAGCAATGTTTCTCTATGGGATGCTCGATGGGAAACCAATTCTGGGCCTTCCAGCCTGCGTATTCTATCATAAAGCAACTCTTTTTGACGTGATCTTCCAGAGAATTCTGGCGGGTGAAGTGCTCAGCAGGAGAGAAATTAGTCTTCTTGGCCACGGAGGCTTTTGCCAAGGCTGTGATCCATGTCATTTCCCAGTGTGTCCTTTTGGGAAGGGATAGATTCAATTTACGGAAAGGAGGAGTTGCGATGGCTTTTGAAACGATTCTTCTCGAAAAGAAAGAGCAGGTAGGTCTCATTACACTTAACCGTCCACAAAAGTTCAATACTTTTAGCACACAAATGGCCGAAGAATTAAATGCTACCTTGCGCCAATTGGATGAAGACACCGAGGTCCGAGTTGTCATCATCAAAGGAGCTGGCAAAGCCTTTTCAACAGGGATTGATGTTAGTGAATTTCACGGAAAGACACCTTCCGAGTACCATCGATGGCTTACCCTCATGGATCAGATGCACTTCACCATCGCTTCCATAGGAAAACCCGTGATCGCCATGGTTCATGGATATGCGGTTGCTAACGGCGCCGGATTGGTGGCGGCTGCGGATTTTGCTATTGTGGCTGAAGGGACTCAAATCGGAACCACAGCGATTAATGTAGGATTGCTATGTACCGGACCAATCATCCCCATGAGTTATGGCCTTGGCAAGAAGAAAACCCTGGAGATGCTCTTAAGCGGTGACATGATTGATGCCAGAGAGGCAGAGCGATTAGGTCTGGTGAATAAGGTCGTGCCAGCAGAAAAACTTGAAGAGGAAACTTTTGCCTTTGCCCAAAAGCTTATTGCAAAAAGTCCTGTGGCAATCGAAATAGGGAAAAAATTCTACTATCAGATGATCGATATGCCTTTCCGTCAAAGATTTGTGCTCAATAGCGAAATCATGGCCAGGTTGTGCATCACAGAGGATGCCCAAGAAGGTGTCAAGGCTTTTATTGAAAAACGGAAACCGGTATGGAAAGGGAAATAGGCTGTGTAAGAGTATCCCATTTCCCACTTTACGGGAATTGAAGAAAGGCAAATATGAAAAAAGGATATCAGGTTGCCATTGTCGGATCAGGGCCATCGGCCCTCTTTGCTGCCCTCACCTTAATGAAGGTGGGTGTGAGGGACATCGCCATCTTTGAAAAGGGAAAAGATATCCAGGAAAGAAAGAGAGGGCGAGGAATGGAACTCTTGTGCGGGTGGGGAGGAGCCGGTGCCTTCAGTGATGGGAAACTTACACTCTCAACAAAGGTGGGTGGTTTCTTAAACGACTTCATCCCCCAAACCGAATTGACAAACCTTCTCAAAAAGGCTGATGAGACTTATCTTTCCTTTGGCGCTCCAAAGAAAATCCATGGCCAATCCTCTGATAAAACCGAAGCCCTCTATCAGGAGGCAAAACTTGCAGGATTGGAATTCATTCCCATGGAGATTAGACATCTGGGAACAGAAAATTGTGCGCCCCTTCTCGAAGAGATTCGAGGGGCCATGAGAGACAACGTGGATATTTTCTTCGAAACCCCCGTGAAAGAAATCCTTGTAGATGGAGGGAAAATCACAGGTGTTCTCCTTCAGAATGGAAGTCGAGCCGAAGCCCAATATGTGATCTGTGGTCCTGGACGGGTTGGAGCGGAATGGATCAAGAAGGAAGTAGAGCGTCTCGGAATCCCGTCCGTTCCAAGTCCAGTGGATATTGGGCTCCGTGTGGAAGCCCCTGCCTCTATTCTTCTGAAACTCACCGATATCGCCTATGAAGCAAAATTCATTTACTATTCCAAAACATTTGATGAT
Source organism: Deltaproteobacteria bacterium (assembly GCA_018333535.1). Classification (GTDB taxonomy): domain Bacteria; phylum Desulfobacterota; class BSN033; order BSN033; family UBA1163; genus RBG-16-49-23. The sequence goes on from JAGXTA010000046.1 coordinate 78,812, forward strand.
AGAGTTCGAACTTTCTGTATGAATCCTTATGGAGAGGTGGTCACGGAAACGATCGATGAGATTGTTACAGTGAATGGACATAGTTATGCTAAAAGGAAAACAGAGAATACTAACTTTGCCATCCTTGTCTCAAGCACCTTTACCGAGCCCTTCAAGGATCCCATCGGTTATGGGAGGTATATTGCAAGGCTGGCCAATCTCCTGGGTAATGGCGTGATCATCCAAAGACTGGGAGATCTCCTTGATGGCAGACGCTCCACACCTGAGCGCATCAATCGGTGTATTACGCAACCCACCCTTCCTTCGGCCACTCCGGGCGATCTCAGCTTTGTTCTGCCCTACCGACATCTGAAGAGCATTATCGAGATGCTGGAAGTCTTGGATCGAATAACGCCCGGCATCTATTCGAGACATACTCTCCTTTACGGCGTAGAGGTGAAATTCTATACCAATCGGTTGAAACTCTCCCCCACCTTAGAGACTGACATACAGAATTTTTTTCTAATCGGTGATGGGGCAGGTATTACGAGGGGACTCATCCAAGCTTCCATCAGCGGGATGATCGCTGCCAATGAAATCTTAAGGAGAATGGGGAAACAAATTAAAGGAAAGGGAGGTAATTACTATGTATAATTTTCAACTTTCAGAAGAGAGGCACCAATTTCAAGAGATGGCAAGGAAATTTGCCGAGAAAGAGATAAAACCTCTAAATGACAAGTTTGAGGACGACTGGGAAACCCACAGATATATGACCCAGGTATTAAAGAAGGCTGCAGAATTGGGTTTCATGGGGTTAACGATCGATCCTAAGTATGGAGGTATAGGGTCGGACGGAATGACGACCATGGCAGTCCTGGAAGAGCTTGCTGCCGTCAATGGGGGTGTAGCGACTGTGATCGGAGATACATGGTTTGCCCAGACGCCGATCATCATTGCTGCCAATGAGGAACAGAGAGAGCGTTTTCTCAGACCTTTAGCCTCTCGAGAAGAGGTCAATCTTGGGTGCATCTGTATGACAGAACCGGATTCCGGTTCAGATATTGAAGACGAGCGGATGCGTTTCAGGACCGTGAAGACCATTCTTAAAGAGGATGGAGAGCATTATATCCTGAATGGTCTCAAGGCATGGCCCAGCAATGCGGGGATTGCCTCTCACTATATCGTGGTGGCCACAACGGACCCGAAAATGGAGGAGAAAGGCTCCGGCATCCTTGTTGTAGAAAAGGATAGACCTGGTCTCTCGTTTGGCAAGATTGAAAGAAAGATGGGAATGGCAGAAGATCAGAATCGCGAGGTGGTATTCGAAAATGTCCGTGTTCCAAAGAGCAATCTACTCGGGAAGATAGGAGATGGCCTTAGAATCCTCCAAACGACGGTGGCTTATAATAGGTTGGGGGCTGGAATGATTTCCGTTGGGATGGCCAGGGGTGCCTTTGAATATGCCTTACAATATTGCAAGAATCGAGTCGTAGGGGGAAAAGTTCTCGTCAAACACAGTCTAATTTCTGCGATGTTCGCAGATATGGCCACAAAGATTGATGCAGCAAGACTGCTTGTATATAGAGCATCATGGGCCCTTAAAAGGAAAGATCCAAATAGAGCAAGGTATTCCAATATGGCAAAGGTCTTTGCCACAAATATGGCAATGGAAGTTACATCCAATTGCGTCCAGGTCATGGGATCCTATGGATACTCAAAAGAATACCCCGTGGAAAAGTATATGAGGGATGCAAAAATAGTACAGATCTATCTTGGCCCGAATGAGATGGTGCAGCAACTCATTGGAGAAAATCTATAAAAGGAAAATGGATCTAGTAGTGGGGTGTTTGAGAATTTAACTTTGAAGGAACATTCATATGGATGGCTTAACTTAGTGCTTCGATTCGCAAATACTATCACGTATCCTCATGCTGCGAATTGAAATAATTGCTCACTCAGCACTAAGTCCTGAGTAAATAAATACGTTACCGAATTTATGAATCGATGGACTTAGTTTTACACTTCGAAGAAAGGAGGGGTGGGAAAGAAGAGATCGAAGTAATGGATCGGTACCAACAAAGGATCGATGTTACTGAGGATGATTCCTTGAGGAAAATTCTTGAACATAATCGGGATGAAGAGAAGGAACCGACGCCTTGAATGGATACCGAAGACCTGTGAACTGGTTTCCTTCAATCTGACCCACAGGAATGTTAAGGTCGATTTTAACCGCCTCACGAACAGGAACACCCGCACATCCCACCAGAAGTACGAACATTATATGGAAAAGCCATGGACCCAACACCTTTTTCATAAAAGCCTCCTTTTCTTGATATTGTATCTTCTGTGGGCAAACACCAACATAAAGATAAAAAAATTGAACAGAACGATCGTTGCACCCGTAGGCAAATTCAACCAAAAAGAAATAAATATCCCTCCGATGACTGACAGAACACCCACCAGAGAAGAGATAAGGAGGGAGGCCTTGAAGCCTTTTGAAACCTGTAATGAGGTGACTGCGGGTAGAATCAGAAGGGCAGAGGTCAACAGGATTCCCACGGCCTTCATCGTTAAGACCACTGTCACGGCGGTCAGAAGGAACAGGAGCGTATTAATCCTCCGTGTCTTGACTCCCGCTGCCTTTGCCGATTCTTCATCGAAAGTGACGGATAGAAGGTCATGGTAGAAAAAGATAATGACCAAAAACACGACCCCGGAAAGAAGGATCGAGAGGATCATTTCTTCCCGGCTGATCGCCAGGATATTTCCAAAGAGATAACTGAAGAGATCAATGTTAAAACCGCCTGCCAGACTTGCCAAAAGGATGCCTATGGCAATTCCGAGAGACGACACGATCCCGATGGCCGCATCGCCGTGTAGTTTTGCCTTCTCAATCAGTCTCAGGATCCCTAAAGCGCTTATCATCACCACGGGAATGGATACATAAAGGGCAAAGGTTTTGAAAAACAGCGCCACTGCCACGCTCCCAAAGGTAACATGGGCCAGACCATCGCCGATCAGGGAAAGGCGTCTCAAGACCAAAAAGAAGCCGAGGAAAGAGCACAAGAGGGCGATAAAAAACCCCGTAATCAGAGCCCTCTGGATAAACCCGTAACTCAAGAAATCGATCATCTCCATACGTTATTCATGCCTGTGACAGATGAGATGCTGAGAGAGACTTCCAAAAAGACTGGACATATCCGTTGAACGACAGAATTCTTCGAAGGTCCCGTAAAAGATGACCCTCTTATCGAGGTACATCATCTTGGAGGCATACTTTCCAATACTCCCCATGTCATGGGTCACCAGGATAATCGTGGTTCGCTTCTGATGATTGAGATTCTCCAGGAGATTGAAAAATCGTTCCCTCGTCTCCGGGTCGACCGCCGCGGTCGGTTCGTCAAGGATCAGAAGATCAGGTTCGTTAACAATCGTCCTTGCGATGAAGACCCGCTGCTGTTGCCCTCCGGAAAGCTCGTGAATCAGTTTGTCTTTGATATCGACGATATCCATGCATTCCAAAGCCTTCTCGATAGCCATTTCATCGGAGGACCCCATCCGTTTTGGAAATCGCTTTTTCGAGAGGAGCCCCATGGAAACAATCTCTTTCACGGTTGCCGGAAAATGATGATAGGAAGCCATGAACCTCTGGGAGAGATAACCAACTTTGTACCATTCGCGGAAATCCAAGGAGCTCCTCCCAAATAGGGATACCGTTCCTGCGGATGGCATTAGAAGACCAAGGAGGATTCGGATCAACGTTGTTTTGCCGGAACCATTCGGCCCAACAAGACCGATATAGTCTCCGGGCGTGACATCAAAGGATACTTCAGCCAATACCTCTGCCGAGTTATATTGAAAAGAAAGTTCTCGCACTGAAATGATAGTTACTGACATTGAAGTCCAGCCTCAAGATTCTTGCGGTTTTCCTCCATCAATGAGATAAAAGTGACCCCCTTCTCAAATTCATCTTTGGTCAGATTATGGGCCCCATGGAGCATTAAAAGGGTTGCCCCAGTTTCTTTAGAGAGTGTCTCTGCCACTCTCGGTGTGATCAACTCCTCATAGTAGATGTGTTTGAGGCCGTGCTTCTTCATGGTCTTCGTTAATTCGATCAGTCTTTTTGGAGACGGCTCCGCATCGGGAGAGAAACCATAGGCAGCGACGTATTGCAAACCATATCTTCTGGCCAGATATCCAAAGGCGAAGTGCCCGGCATGGATGAATATCTTCTTTTTACAACGGGATAGCGTTTCTTTGAATTTCTGGTCAAGATCGTTCAACTTCGATTTGTATTGCTCTGCATTCTTGGAATAGAGTTCCTTGTTGGTGGGATCCTTCTTGACAAGACCTTCCAGGATATGGTCTACCATCTTCTGGGCATTTGCAAAATTAAGCCAAATATGGGGATCCATTTCATGATCATGCTTGTGCCCTTTTTCATGACTGTGCCTATGTTCCTTTTCGTGTACTTCCTTCTTCTTTTCATGGTCATGACCGTGCTTCCCCTTTTCTCCCATCAAGGAAATATCCTTGGAAGAATCGACCACGATGAGACTCTTATTATCTAACCCTTTCAGAATATCGGCCGCCCAGGGTTCCATGAATGGACCCGTATAGATAAAAAGATCCGCTTTGTTGATCCGAACGATGTCATCCGGCTTCGGCTCAAAGCTGTGAGGCTCAACGCCGGGCGGCAACAAAAGAACAGCATCGACCTTGTCCTGACTTATATTTTTGACAAAGTCATAGAGAGGGAAAAGGGTTGTGATGACTTGTATCTTTTGAACTTTCTCTACCTTTTGTTCCTTCTTTTGGCAAGATGTAAATGCGAACGCAGCGATCAAAATCAAGGTGAGTATAAAAATCCATTTTTGCCGGCGGATAGACATTTTTATAACCTCCTTCTTCACATCGGTGAGACAAAAGAGATGGAATCGAACCTGACGTGATACTGTTCTTTTATGGATAGAAAGTTAGAAGGTTATGCAGGCGGAGCCCGAATGAGGAATTGACCGTGGAAAGTTGAAGGGAATATGAAACGACTCTCCAAAAAAATAGGAAGATTACAATGAGAGAGTAAAACCGGTTGATCATCCTGAAGAACGATATCTGAATGATGGGCGATGTAAACACAGAGAAGACAGGTGTCATGTACCTGGCCGTTCTCATGATGGTGAAAGACTGAGACAAGAACAACGAGAAAGAATGCAACCAATAAAACGGAAGCGAACTTTCTGAATATGGAGCCGGGCAACAGTATCACTGGCAATCCCCACAAAGGCCGTAGAATTCAAGCAGATGATCCAAGACCTTGAAATCCTTTCGCTGAGAGATCTCGTTCTCCTGGCTCAACAAGGGTTTTTTGAATACCATGGGTTCCACCTTGTTACAGCGAACACAAATGAGATGATGATGATGTACGTCCTGGCAAACCTTGTATCCCCTTTTACTCCCCCCGACAGGTATCTCGCAAATCATCTTTTTTCCTTTTAAGAAAATGACTTCTCTATAAATGGTGGTTCTATCTGCCCTAATATTATTCCTCGTGAGATTCTCCTTGATCTCAGAAAGGGAGACAGGGGCTTGACTATTTGCAAGCAAATCAACGATAAATTGCCGGACTTTCGTGAGGCGGTACCCTTGGATCTTGAGTTTTCTTAGAAGTGGATTCTGTTGAATTTGATCTGAGTGGGTCATAAAAAATATTAACGCAACATTGTTGCATTTGTCAAGTATGATGTTAGACCCAAATCCCTATTTAGGAAATCGTCATTGCGAGTGAAACGAAGCCTTTTCCAATGAGATTGCCACGCACCTTTTAGGTGCTCGCAATGACAGGCTGGTAAACGTGTTTCGTTTTCTATATCGGGATTTGGGTTAGAGGTGGTAACGCTCATTTAGAAGATTGGAGGTAAGGATTGGTAACAATGAAGGATCGATGTGACTGAAAATGGAGCATTAAAGAAAATTCTTGATTATAATCGGGATGAAGAGAAGGAGCCGACGCCTTGAATGGATACGCCGAAACGATGGGGCTTTCGCAAATGATCTGAAGGCCAACCTTTTTCATGAAGGCTAAGAAATTAAAGACGTTCCTCAATTCGATTTATTTTGTGACCTCCTCAAAGGGTCAGGGTTTAAAGAGAAAGGTTAACCCTGTTGTTAACCTGAAATCTGGAGCGGTCTTACTCACCCCGATCTCCACACCTGCATCCCAGATAATTTTATCGGTGATGAGGTAATAGGCCCCTAAAAGACCAGAAGAGGGATCGTCCCCTTTGCGACCATTCATGTTATTCACACCCACGATTTCTCCCACGAGCGTCCATTTATCTGTGAGGATAAATTGAGCTCCAAGAGAATAATTTAGTTCATTATCTACTTTATCTTCTCCAATGAAAGTATATCCCAGATTTAGGTGGAGAACCAATCTTTTACTCAGGTTTTTTGTTGCAATAGCATTGATCCTAAAATCCGTCTGTCCCGATCCTAAACCTTTTGATCGACTGGCAGCGGGTATTTTGAGGATTCCGCTGGTGGCCAATGCAGGGATCCAATCCTTTTCATCCATCCATCGATATTTCAATTTCACCTCAGTATCAGAAAGGCCATTCTCACTTTTACCCTCTTTTGGATGAAGGAAGAGATAACCACTTCCAATCCCAAAATCCATCCTCTCCAATAAACCATAACTTAAAGTCACGGAGGGGTTTAATTCTCTATCGTGATTGTCTTGACGGGTGGTATCGAAGCCCAGTTCTAATTGAAATTGACCCTTTTCCACGGTCCAAGCATCATCTGTTGCAAGAGGTCTTGCAGCAAATGCATGGTGAAAAAATAGGATCTTAATGGAAAGAATAAATACACCAAGATACGATAGCAACTTTTTCATAATCTAATTCTCCTTTCTAATGGATTCAGATTTTAGAGAAATATTTTCCCTATTTGATAAATCCCTACAGCTAAAAACCATCCCAGAAAGAGGCTATACGCTACGGTAAGAAAGGTCCATTTCCAGTTTGTTTCACGCTTTATCGTTGCGATCGCAGCAATACACGGAATATAAATCAGAGACATCACCATAAAAGCATAGGCTGAGAGGGGAGTAAAATGAGTCAGAATCACTTCCTTCAGCCCAGCCTCCTCCACACCATAAAGGGTCCCAAAGGTTCCAACGACCACCTCTTTGGCCAAAATCCCAAAAAGCAAGGCCACTCCTGCCTGCCAGAAACCAAAGCCAGCGGGTTTAAACAGGGGCGAAAACGAGGAACCCAATTGACCGATGAAACTCTCTTTTGAGGCGTATTCGACCCCAAATGGAAGAGAGGCTAAAAGCCAGATCAAAATAACACCCAGAAAAATGATCGTCCCTGCCTTCCTTAGAAAAAGGCTTCCTCTTTCCCACATATGGATCAACACCCCTTTTACGGTTGGCATCCTATAGGGAGGGAGCTCCATGATTAATGGGGAAACTTCAGCCCCAAAAAAGAGGCCCTTAAATATCCGGGCGACAATGATAGCCAAAATGATTCCAAGGAGGTAAAGGGAGAAAACAACCCATCCCTGATTCTCTGCAAAGAACGCCCCTGCAAATAGGGTATAGATGGGAAGTCTTGCAGAGCAGGACATCAGCGGGTTGACCAGGATGGTCAGAATCCGGTCCTTTTCCGATTCCATGGTTCTCGCAGCCATAATCCCCGGGATATTGCAGCCAAATCCCATAAGCATGGGGATGAACGATTTTCCATGAAGCCCCAGGGCATGCATGAATCTGTCCATCACAAAGGCGGCGCGGGCCATATAGCCCGAAGCCTCCAGAATCGCAATGGCTAAGAAAAGAAGCAAAATATTGGGTAGGAAGACGAGGACGCTGCCAACTCCTGAAATTATTCCATCTGAAAAGAGAGAAGATAACCATTTCGGTCCACCCAAACTTCCGATACCAGCGGAAGCGGATTCGCCCAGCCAGCCCATCAGGGCTTCGATTCCATCTGAAAGGGGGCCACCTAAAGTAAAAACAGATTGAAAAACAAGCCACATCATCCCTAAAAAGATTGGGATTCCAAGATATCGATTGACCAGGATCCGATCAATCCTGTCCGAGATATCGAGTCGTTCCATGAGATCGAGTCTCTTGGCCACTGATTCCTTCACCAGTCCAGATAGGAAGGCATATCGTTTCTCTACCAGGGCCGTTTCAAGATCGTAACCCAGATGTTCTTCAAGTCTTTTCTTACTGTCAACGGTCTGGAATTCAATTGCTTCTCCTTCTCTCATTGCCATTTCTAAGATTTCCCTATCCCCTTCAAGAAGCTTAATAGCCACCCACCTTGATGGATATCCTGAGATACTCACCCTTTTCTCAAGACGATCTATCTCCATCTCGATATCTTCACCATAATCGATCCTTAAAGAGTCCCTCTTTTTCTTTAATCCATTTACAATGGCCTCCTTCAATTCCTCAATCCCTTCGCCCTTACTTGCCACAGTCTCCACGACGGCGACCCCGAAGATCTGAGAGAGTTTTTTCGTATCGATCGCCATCCCTTTATTCCTCACAATATCCATCATATTTAAATTGAGTATGACATTTGTCCCTAATTCGAGAAGCTGAGTAGCCAGGTAAAGATTTCTCTCAAGATTCGAGGCATCTATGATCACCACAATCCCATCGGGTTTTTCTCGGAGGATAAAATCCCTTGCGATCTTTTCATCCATAGAATAGGCAGTGAGGGCGTAAATTCCTGGAAGATCCACTACAGAAACCTCATAATCTTGAAATTGAAATTTTCCCTCCTTCTTTTCCACTGTCACTCCAGGCCAGTTTCCCACATGCGCGTGACCGCCGGTCAGGTGATTAAACACCGTGCTTTTCCCTGAGTTGGGATTTCCTGCCAATCCAATCTTCAATTTTTTCGTCTCCATAATCTTGCTCCTTTATATTTGAAATTTCTAATAATATTAGGTATGTCTAACATTTTAAGTAAAAATTTTTACTCTTAGCCCAATGGTTCAACGAAGATCCTCTTTGCCATTCCAAAACCAATACCAAATCTCAACCCTCCAAGGCCAATAATGAAAGGCCCTGCATGGCCATCAGAAATAATTTCTATCTCCACTCCAGGGTAAAATCCCATCTCGGTGAGTCTCCGGACCAAACCCTTCCCTCCCGATATCCCTAAAACCTTTATCTTTTCACCTTGTCGTGCCATAGATAGCGGTATCATAATTCCCTAAACCTTTTCTAATAAAATATCTCTGGCTTCCCCTTTCCTTAAGGAGAGATGATAGCCTTTAACTAAAATATCGACCGGATCCCCCAGGGGAGCCACTTTCTTCAGTTGAATCTCTGTTCCCGGAACAATTCCCATGTCTAAAAGTCTCTTTTTTAAATTTCCCTTCCCCTTTATTTTGATCACCTTTCCCTTTTCACCGGGCTTGAGGTCCCTTAGGGTAAAATCCGCTTTACTCACTTTTTTATCTCCCATATCTTCTTCTCCTTTCTCTACAAAGTCTTTAAATCTTGAGGTGAAAAAAGCCTTCTCCTCTTGGTCTTCTTCGAGGAATTGAATGAACTGTTCGATTCTTTTTATCGTCTCCTTTGAAAGATGGTGTTCAATTTTGCAAGCATCTTTAGAAGCTATTCCAGCATTGATACCGAAGATCTCATTGAGCAGGGTAAATAATAATTTATGATGCTCATCCACCTCTTTTGCCTTCAACGCTCCTTGATCCGTCAGTTCGATATATCCATACCTTTCATGTTTAATCAGATTCTTCTCCAAGAGGACATTCAGGGCGTTCACCACGGAGGGGGTGGATACTCTTAAGGATTTAGCTATATCTTTCACCCTCGCTACTTTATCCCTTAAACTTATCGTCCAGATAGCTTCCAGATAATCCTCAAGACTCGGAGTTAAGGCTTCCATGGTTCCTCCTTTTGTTAGATTAGACTAACATTAATATAAAATTCTAATATTGTCAAGGGAAAAAATAAGTCTGTATCTAATTTATTGCAAGATTGGATTTAAGTGATGTGTTGAGAATCATTGAAAGACCTTCAGTAGCTGTGTGGAATTGTATTCGAAGATATCCTCTAACGTCTTCGTATTATCAACCCCAGGGAAATTGATGACCTGAATATATTTGCATTTTGCATTCTCTGCAATGACCTTCGCAATTGGAAAATGAAGTATATCCACGACCAATTCCGGTTTCTTAGCAATCGCCTCGGCAACAACCTTGGGAGTGAGTTCTCCTGGACTGATCATCTGGACAATCTGAAGCCCTGCCCACTGGGCGAAGGGTTGGGCAAAGCGATGAACCACTGCTTTTCTCCCAGAATAGGGAGAGATTTTCTTTTGTAAGAGCTTCAACCTTTCGACAAAACTTTCCTCCCATACCTGCCTCTCCTTTTCCGTTCCTAAAATCCTGGAGATCTTCCGAACCTGATTCATTAAGTTCTCCGGGGAAGTCTCTGTATCGATTTGAATGGCAAGGATATTTCGGTTTTTGGAGGTTTCAAGGAGTTTCTGAACCATCCTCTCATAACCTCCGTAAACCACGATATCTGCCCCCTCAAACCTTAACAGATCGGAAGGTCTCAAATCGTATTCCGGAGGATGTCTCATTTCTCCGGGCGTGATGACCCGAACCTCTTTTGCACCTGCTGCCTTCGCAATCGCTCCTGCCAATGAGGTAGAGGCCACAACCATCTCTTTCGCCATAGGTGCCGTGGGACAAAAGAGGATAACACAAAAGAGAAAAGGCCATAGCGCTTTGCCAGATCTCATCACGCCTCTATCGCACCTTCTCATAACCAGATAACCTCCTTCTGAAAAGAAAACATCCAGCAATAATCAATGAAGCGACGAGAATGATTGTAGAACTCGTCGGGATATCAAAGACAAAAGAAAGGTAGAGACCAGCCATTCCTGAAAGGAGTCCAAACAGAGAGGAAAAGAAAAAGGTCTGTTTCAGGCTTCTGGAAATGAGTGTGGCTGCCATCGCCGGCAAAAGGACGAAGGCATCGATGAGAAGGGCTCCGATCATCCGCATCGATACCGCAATGGTTAAACCGAGCATGAAGATGATCAAATAATAAAAGAGTTTTTCAGGGAGGCCTACCGCCAGGGCAATTTCACGATCGTAAAGAATGGCCTGAATCTCCTTAAAAAAGAGGAAAACCATGATCAAGATCATCAGGCTGATCAGCCCCACAATGATGAGATCCAGGATAGTCAAAGAGAGAATATTGCCCCAGAGAATGTTAAAGGCTTCAAGGACATGGATGTCTGCTTTATAGATGAGAATAAAGGCAAGGGCAAGGGTGAGGGTCATGAAATATCCAGAGAGAATGCCAACCCCTAATTTCATTTTTTCTGAAATGGGGCCTAAAGCCATAGAGGAAAGGATACAAAACAGAAGCCCCAAAAGCAACGGGTCTACTTTAAGGAAAAGCCCGATCGCACCTCCAAGTAAAGCGACATGCATCATCGCAAAACGGAGGGGGATGAGATTGAGGGAAAGGACGAACACGCCGATCATGGGAAAGGCGATCCCCGCAAAAAGGATGGCAATGAGGGCGTGCTGCATGAAAGGAAAATTTAGTGTCTGAATCCAGCTCATGTTCTTATTTGATCAGATAACCTTTCCCTTCTTTCAGGAGATAAATTTTATCGCTATATTGTTCCACTAACTGATCATCATGGGAGACCAAAAGGGTCGTTAATTCTCTTTGATGGTGAATCGTGTGGATGATTTCCATGATCTCGGATCGGGATTCCTGATCCAAATACGTGGTGGGTTCATCGAGAAGGAGAATTAAAGGTTCTTGAGCAATTGCTCGTGCTAAAGCCACTTTTTGTTGTTCCCCCCCGGAGAGTTCGGGGACAAGTTTTTTAGAAAATTGGCTAATCCCCACTGCTTTCATCGCCTCATAGGCTTTGTCCCAATCGGGCTCCTTTGGCCTCCGCATCAAACCGATCTTTCCATACCGGCCCATGAGCACTGCCTCTTCCACGCATATGGGAAACCGGTTCGAGTTGGATTTCTGAGGGACCACGCCGATTTCTTTTCTCAAAAAATTTAGATTCTTATAATGGGAAAGATTGTAACCCAACACAGTGATTCGACCTTGAGATGGTTTGAGGATTCCATTCACTACTTTGAGCAAGGTCGTCTTTCCCGCCCCATTTGCTCCCACCACAGAGATAAATTCACAAGGCTTTGCCTCAATATTCACCCCTTGCAAAACGGAAACATTTCCCAATCGAACATAAAGCTCGGCCAATTCGATGGAATGATGCATTATGTCTTTTTCCCTTGTGCCAAAAACTTTCCGGGTTGATTGACGACTGAAATATCTTTTAGCCCGGATTCCCTCATCAAGCTCCAGATCTTTTCAGGAGCAGGAAGAAGATCGTGGGCCACCGGATCTCCTATCTGACGATGGAACTGATTTAACTCTTCCACACTCTTAAGGTGAGCAATATAGAGATCCCCTCCACTCTTAAGTACCCTCACCATTTCAAGAAGAGCCCTCAGTTTATTGGGGAAATGGGGAAGGGCCGAGAAACAGATGATTTGATCGAAAATGCCAGATTGAAATGGTAAAGATTCTACGGTAGCGTTGATGAGTATTTTCCCCCAGGGACATTGACGAAGTTTTGCTTTCTCCAGCATCTTGAATGAAAAATCAAAACCGACGAGCATTCCTTTTGGACCAATGGCTTGTCTGATTAAAGGAAGTAGAATTCCCGTTCCTGTGCCAACATCCAAGACCCTATCCCCTTCAGCCAATCTGAACCAACTTACAACTTCTAAGAGATCAGAGGCTCTTTCATTGTATCTGAGCATTTCATCCCACGATGATGCATGAAGGTCGAAATAATCCCTCAGGTCTTCCATCTTCTCTCCAATAAAAAACCATGAAGACGTAGGTTTTCGAACCTCTTTGCCTTCATGGCTAAAACAAATATAACTCTTGCAGTTTTTGGTTGTCAAACAAATTTTTCTTGACAAGAGATTTAAAATCGATTAAGTTGGATTTAATTTAAAAGCCACGAAGGTTTTGGGTCAGAAGGCCTAACTTTTGTGGCTTTTTATTTGGCCGAAATTTAAACCACGAAGGTTTTAAGTCCCGTAGAAACGGGACTCTTCGTGGTTTTTATTTTTTAGAGAAAGGAGATGAAAGAAAATGATAATCAAGAAATCTATTGGGAAGTTGATCGGATTTGGTTTGATACTCTTTATCAATTTAGCAAATTTGGCCTTTTGTGAAGAACAAAAAGAGATCACTCTCGAAGAAGTCCGGGTGGTTGCCTCTCCGATCATTGAGGGCAATTGGGTAAGCGATTATGCCAATCGTATCACCACCGTAACGGATCGACAGATCGAAGACCTCAATGCGATGGATTTCCCATCGGCCTTAAGAAGAGTTCCCGGAGTCACCATCTCCCGTTACAATCTTGTTGGAAGTTACGGGGGTGCCCAAGGAGGATCTATTTTTATCAGAGGAATAGGAGCAGAAAGACCCGGAGCCGAAATTTCAACACTTATTGACGGGAGGCCCAGTTTTGTTGGCATCTGGACCCATCCCCTGATGGATATGTTAAGTGTCAATAATCTGGATCATATTGACATCTATAAGGGAGCACAGCCCGTTTTGTTTGGAAATATGGCTTATGGAGCGGTGAATCTTGTGACGAAAAGAATGACTGAAGAGGGTTTTGTAACAAGAATCCGTTCAGCCTACGGCTCTTATAATTCCCTGGATGAATGGATCGAACATGGAGGGAAGAAAGGAAGATTCGATTATTATCTTACAGGAAACTATAAAAGTAGCGACGGACATCGGAGAGATGCCGATGGAGAGGCCCAGAATTACTTCGGGCGATTAGGATATCAGGTCATCGATAAATGGGACTTATCTTTTACCACGAGCCGAACCTCCAGTTGGGCAGATGATCCTGGAATGAAAGGGGCACCCCGGATCCCTGTGACCTCCCGGTTTGGACTCCGGGACCAGACCTTCGATATTACGCTCTCCAATAAATATAAAATTGCAGACGGATACATTAAAGTCTATTATGATGATGGCCAGATTCGGTGGAAAGATCAATGGGATGGCGTAGGCCCTTTTGATAGCAACACGGACTGGAATAATTATGGAATTCGTGCCCAGCAGAAATTGAGACTCTGGACTTCGGGAGAAATCATCGTGGGTTATGATTATGATCTCTACGGTGGAAAGTTTGAAGAAGTCCGCTTCAACCGACCCGCTCCTCCCACAATTAGAGTTAAAAAATTAGAGGATACCCATTTCTATAATTCCGCTCCCTACTTTGCAATCCGGCACACCTTTGGCAAAGAGCTTCAAATTACCCCTTCTTTCGGCCTCCGATACAATATGAGCAAATACTTTGGAAATGACCTTGGGCCTCAAGCTGGATTAGTCATGAAATATAGGAATACTGAAATCTATGCCCAGTATGCTCATGGATTCAACCTTCCCGGGGTTTATACGGTTTTCAATTATACACAGGTTTGGAATAAAGGAGACACTTGGAAAGACCTCAAGCCAGAAAAAATAGACCATTTTGAAGTTGGAGTATCTCAGAAAATCACCCGGTGGCTGAAAGCGGATGTTGCCCTGTTCTACGACTCCGGCGAGGATCGCCTCGTTTTCAAGGCACCTCCCCCAAGATTTGAAAATCTTGAAAGTTATCGGACAAGGGGGATTGAATTGACGGCCACTCTCACCCCATGGCGTAATTTTGAATTCTTCATTGGAGGGACCTATCTCTCACCGAGTCCCTATGATCTTCCCTATGCCCCCAGAAAGACAGTGAGCGCCGGAATCTCCTATAGCCTTTGGGATCGAATCTTTCTCAATCTCGATTCCCAGTATGTCTCCTCCAGATTTGTTTCAAATCCACGTTTCCCGACAGCTATACCTGATAAAGTGGATAGTTATTATCTCATCAATGGAAAGATATCGTATCGATATAAACCTTCTGGGAAAAAATGGGAGGGAGAACTCTTCATTGCAGGTGAGAATCTAACGGATGTGAATTACGAATTCCTAAAAGGCTATCCCATGCCGGGTGCAACGGTCATGATTGGGGCAGGAATAAAATTCTGAATAATATAAATATATAAATATCAATAAGTTATCCTTAATTCACGCCATCCATTTCCAATATTTATGTGCAAAGACATTGAATTTTTTTATGGATGTTTACCCTCCTTTCTTATAAGTGCGCCGGTTGGTTTATTTCGTTTGGGGTGACTTACCCCCCTCTAAAAAATTCTTTACATTGGGTTTCGAATAGATTAAATATGTTAATTGTACTCTTAAAAAGGAGAGGATGAGATGGCACTCATTACAGCGGAGCAATATGAAGAAAGTTTGAAGAAAAGAAGACCAAGGATTTTTATGAATGGAAAGAGGGTCGAAGATTATCTCAACAATCCGAATATCCGCACGGTGATTGAAGCCAACAAGGCGAGTTATCGCTGGGCGCTTGATCCGGCATTCCAGGAAATTATGACGACCATCTCCCCTCTGACAAACGACCGCGTAAACCGCTATGTCTATGTCAGCCGTAGCAGAGAGGATCTGACCGCCAAGGCCATTGCAGGAACGTTTGCCTCTGAAAGACTGGGAACCTGTATCTACCGATGTCCCGGGCTCGATGCCTTTCATAGCCTTGCCAGCACGACCTGGGAGATGGACAAGAACCTCGGCACAGAATATCACAGCCGGTTTACTAAATATCTGAAGTGGGTCCAGGAGAACGACCTCGCTGTCTCAGGCGCCTTGACTGAACCGAGGGGAGACCGTAAAAGGCGGGCCATTGACTGGCCGGATCCCTTTCTATCTCTTAAGGTTGTGGAGAAAAAACCGGATGGGATCGTTGTCCGGGGAGCAAAGATCAATATCAGCGGGGCCTTTGTCAGCCACGAACTGGTTGTCCTTCCCCAATCCGCAAAGAAAAAAGAGGAAGGGGACTACGCTCTTGCCTTTGCCATTCCTTCTGATGCAGAGGGTCTCACCTATATCTGTCAGTACTCCCCTTATTCAGCGGAAAGAGAGATGGCCGAGGACATCTTCGAGCTGGGAAATCCCCTTTTTGGCCAGAGAGAGACCGCCATGGTCGTCTTTGACAATGTCTTTGTGCCCTGGGAAAGGGTTTTTCATTGTGGGGAAACGGAATATTCCTTAAAGCTTGTTGAACGTTTCGCAAAGACGCACCGGATGACCTGCGGAGGGACATGCAAGGTTGGCTTTATGAACCTCATCATCGGTGCCTGTAAGCTCCTCCAGGAGTATAAAGGTCTGGAAAAAGCCCAGCATATCAATGACGAATTGATGGAGATGGTCGTTCTCAGGGAAACCGGGAGGGCCTGCGGGCTGGCCTCAGCCAATCTCGGGCAAGAAGAACCGGAAGGCTCAGGCGTATTTCTCCCCGATGAACTGATGGGAAATGTTTCCAAGCTCAATATCTGTGATGCCTTCTGGCGGGTAATGGCTCTTGCGGGAGACATAGGCGGAGGCCTCATCGTCACCCTGCCCTCTCTAAAGGAACTGAAGAATCCCGAGACGAAAAAGTATGTTGAGGAATTTTTGGGTTTTGGATCCGATGTTCCGACGGAATATATCATGAAAGTGACGAAACTCCTTCAGAACTGGACAGCCGGCCAGCACGGAGTCGGCACCTGGCACGGAGCAGGCCCGGTCATGGCCCAGAAGATCATGATCCAGAGAATGATGAATTATGAACATGAGAAAAACCTGGTCAAAGAGGCCCTTGGCATTTTGGATAAGAAATAGCTTTGCATCACCCCAACAATTTGGGTCAGGAGACCCGAATCTACCCGGGTAGAAGCAGGTCTCCCGACCTGCGAAAATGGGAATTTCCATTGCTTGCAGGTGACGAACCGGTCATAACAAACCATAAAAAATTAAGGAGAGAATAAGAGGATTATGAAGATCACCATTCTTTGCGAAAACAGCGTAGGGAAGTTAATCGGTTCGGGCGAACATGGGTTCTCTGCCTTTATTGAGACGGAAAAAGGAAACTTCCTCTTCGATACCGGAAGCGGTCCTTCTATTGTGGCTAACTCCCTCGTCCTTAATAAAGACCTTCGAAGCATCAAAAAGGTCTTTTTGAGCCACGGACATTATGATCATAGCGGGGGCCTGCCCGAAGTCCTGAAACTGAGAGGCCAAGTGGATGTCCATATCCATCCGCATGTTTTCCTGGACAGGATTGCCATCCATAAAGAAAATGGGGAAGAGAAGAAGCGATTTGTGGGGATTCCCTATAAGAAAACCTACCTCGAATCCCTGGGGGCAAACTTTATTTTAAATTCAGACTTCATAGAGGTCGAGAGAGGGATATTTTTAACCGGCGAAGTGCCACGAAAAACATCCTTCGAGAAACCGGATCATAGGCTTTTTACCGAAATCGACGGCAAAACCGTTAGAGATATCTTCCTTGATGACCAATCCCTGATTTTAGATACTCCAAAAGGGCTTGTTCTCATCCTCGGATGCGCACACTCCGGAATGATCAACATCATTCATCATGTCGTAGAGAAGACCGGAAAAAGGAGATTTTATGCCATCCTGGGTGGAACCCATTTAGACTTTCTAACGCCTGAGCAGTTGGAAGAATCGATCAAGGCTCTCAAGAAGATGGAGATTGAAAAGATCGGTGTCTCTCATTGCACCGGCATGAGGGCAGCATTCCGGCTCCAGCAGGAATTCGGAGACCGCTTTTTCTTTGGGTGTGTGGGAAGTGGTCTGGAGGTTTAAAAACCAAATCAGAAATGATTCACAAAATCTTTAATGTTGAGCAAGAGGCTGTGCACAAATAACTTGAACAAGTGCATATAGCAACGACCGTTCGTGGTGAGCCCTTCCTTCGACTTCGCTCAGGACATTCGGAAAAACCGTTCGTCCTGAGGCTCTCGAAGGATGAACGGCTCGCTCAGCCTCCGGCTCAGAGAGCCTCTGGCTCGGAGAGGACAGGCTTGTTGAACCATGAATGACACCCTTCGACAAGCTCAGGGTGACCGGATTGGTTGTTCAAGTTATTCATGGTCAGGCCCTATATGATCAAATAATTCTTGTTAAGGAAGAAAAATATGGTATACTTAAAACAATCCACTTTTTGAAAAAGAGAGGAATATATGGGTCTAATTGTGTCAGAAAATCTTCAAAAAGATTATCAGGCAGGCGAAGTCACGGTCAGGGCGCTGAAAGGGGTGAGTTTTAACATCGAACCCGCTTCTTTTGTATCCTTTGTTGGCCCCTCAGGGAGTGGTAAAACCACGCTTCTCAATCTCATCGGGTGCCTTGATAAACCGACAGGAGGGAGCCTGAAAATCGGGGAGGCCGATGTCTCAGCACTTGACCGGAAACAGGGGGCCTCTTTCCGGGGTAAAAATATTGGATTTATCTTTCAGGACTTCAATTTGATGCCCGTATTGACAGTCTATGAGAACATTGAATACCCTCTTCTCATGGTTCAGGAGGTTCCAGTCAAGGAAAGGGAGAAACGTATCCTCAATCTACTTCAGGCGGTTGGAATGCTCGAACAGAAGGATAAGTACCCGGACCAGATTTCAGGGGGACAGAAACAGAGGGTGGCAGTGGCAAGGGCACTCGTCACCAATCCCATGCTGGTGCTCGCCGACGAGCCTACGGCAAATCTCGACCATTCAACCGCTTACCGGGTCATCGAACTGATGAAGAAGATGAGAGATGAATTCAAGACCACCTTTATCTTCTCCACCCACGACCAGAAAATTGTTGGAGAAGCGGAGATCATCTATACCCTGGAGGACGGAGAACTGACCGGCAAGCAGGTGAAAGGAGGGGGAAAGAATGCGTAACCTTTTCAAAATAGCCATTCGGAATCTCCTGAGATACAAGAGAAGGACGCTTCTCACCGCCTCGCTCATCACCATCGGTGTAATATTCGTCCTGGTTTTCATTTCCATCTCAGGCTCTTTTAAGAACATGATGGTCGGTCAGATTACTGACTCCATGCTCGGCCATCTTCAGATCCACAAACGGGGTTATGTGGCCTCCATCGATAACCTTCCCCTGAACCTGAATCTCAAACCGAATGCCATGAAAAAGGTCGAAGGCGTTCTCCAGACGATCCCTGAAATAGAATCGTTTTCTCCGAGGATCAAATTCGGAGGACTGTTCAGCAATTTTACGGAGACGACAAATATCAGGCTTAACGGCGTCCTTCCGGAGAAGGAGTTCAAGACCGTTCCGCTTATGCCCTCCAGGATAACGGCTGGCAAGAAGACGCTTCAGCCCGGAGAGATCCTCATCCCAGACCTCCTTTCAAAAGGGATGGGTGTAAAACCGGGGGATACCGTCGTGGTGGTGGCTACCAATCAAGACGGTTCGGTGAATGGCAAACAATTTATTATCAGCGGGGTTCTCGAGGGGGTTACAGGCCCTGGCGGGCGGGATGGTTATATTCATCTGAATGATGCTGTCGAAGTATTGAGAATGGAGGAAGTGGAGATCAGCGAGGTCGCCATTCGGCTGAAAGATTTCGGGAAACTCGAGAAGGTGAATGCCGAAATTTCAAATCTCCTGTCCGGAGAGGTTACCAAACAGGGGAAACCTGCTTTTGAAGTTCATACCTGGGAGAAACTCTCCCCTTTCTACAATATTGCAACTATGATCGATCTGATGACCTTCTTCATAAAACTGATGCTCATTGCCGTGGTCCTGATCAGTATCATGAATGTCATGATCATGTCGGTATATGAAAGGGTGAGGGAGATCGGCACGATTGCCGCCATTGGCACTCTACCAGGAAAAATTCTTTCCATGTTTGTGGTTGAGGGATTCTGCCTCGGGCTGATCGGGATTATTACCGGGAACATTTTCGGGATGGCAATTGTTTTCATTCTTAAGCTCGCAAAAATCACCTTTGCCTTTGGCCGCCAGGAGGGCCTTATCTTGATCCCCACTGTCAATGTGGGAGACCTCCTGGTCATCTCTGCAATTGTTATTGCTGTCTCGGTGATAGCAAGCCTTCAGCCTGCATATAAGGCATCGAGAATGGAACCGATTAAAGCGCTTCGAAGTGTATAAAAAAAGAAAAGGAGGACAAGATCAATGAAATTTAAAGTTCTGGTTTTAACCACGATGTTCTGTATCACTCTTCTTGGCTCATCAGTTTTCGGTGCGGATTACACAAAAATGAAGACGGAAGAATTAGCCAGATTAAGAGAAACCATTAAGAATGCCACGCCCGGAGAAAAAAAGGCTTTTGAGGAGGAGTGGGAGAAAAGAGTCCAGAAAATGACACAGGAGGAGAAACAACGTTATCTCGGTGAGGGTCAAGGGAAAACGACTCAAGAAAGAGAAAGAACAAGAGAGCGGGAAAGAGAGACAACCCAACAAAAAGGGTCTCAAACCGGAAGTGACACTAAAGCGGGGACGGGAGGAACAGGGACCCGAGGGGGTAAAAAATAATGTTTAAAAAGAATAAACCGCTGACTTGGTTGACCTTCATCATGGTCTTCCTCTTTTCAGCTCCTTCCTTCGCTATGGACGGAACCCAACTGCTGAAAGAGATCGATAAAAACCTCAACCCTGAGTCCTATGAGAATTATCGGAAACTGATCAATCTCGAGCCTGATGGCAAAAAGAAGGAATATGTTATGTTTACGGCGAAAAAGGGGCTCGATAAGATGGTGGCCCTCTTTCTCGAGCCTCCGAGCGAAAAGGGAAGAAGCACCTTGAGGCTCGGGGAGAATATGTGGCTCTATATCCCGAATGTGGGAAAGCCCATCCGCATAACGAGCCTCCAGTCCGTTGTGGGCGGAATTTTTAATAATTCGGATATCTTGAATCTCGATTACGACGCCGAATATCTTGTCGAACAGGTCGAAGAGAAAGGGAACGAATATCTGTTGTCTCTCAAGGCAAAAGCAAAGACAGTGGCTTATGATAAACTGAAGATGTGGGCGGATAAAAGTAAAAAATTCCCCATCAAGATCGAATGCCTTACCGAAGCCTCCATGCTGATCAAAACGCTCTACTTTAAAGAGATCAAAGACTTCGGAGGGGGAATCGTAAGACCTTCGGTCATCGAGACGGACAGCCCCCTTCACAAAGGCTATAAATCCATCATGATATTCGCCAAGATTCAAAAAAGGGATTTTAAAGACGAGGTCTTCACTCTCACGTTCATGCCGAACGTCGAATCCCTGAGGAAACCATGACGGTGTTCAATGGCCATTCAATCGCTCCTCTCTCTCCTTCCCTTTCTGATTCTCTTCATTTCCTCTAATGCCTGGGCTCAGGAATACAAATTTGATATCTCCGAAATAGAAAAAAAGCCCTATCAACTGGCCGGCTATGTGGAGTTGAGGCCTGCTCTCTTCGGGCTGGACAGGGATGCCTCTCTCTACAAACTCAGATTTTATCGCCGCGACGAAGGGAAAACCCTTGAGGAATTCAACTCTAAACTCCAGTTGGAGGGAAGTTATGAAAAAGGGATTGCGCGGCTTTTTATACGGACGAATTCGGATTTAAAATATACTTATCTCGGCTGGGACCATAAGACCAGTCTCTATGAGGGTTATCTTTCCATCAAGCCCTCTTCCTCTTTAACCGTCGATCTTGGCAAAAAGACGTTCAAATGGGGCAAGGGTTATGCCTGGAATCCGGTGGCCTTCTTGGATCGGCCTAAAGACCCGGACGACCCTGACCTTGCCCTTGAAGGTTTTGTTGCCGTTTCTGCCGATTACATCAAAAGTTTCAGCGGACCGTTAAAAACCTTCTCTTTCACCCCGGTCTTGTTCCCTGTTTATAACGATGTAAACGACGATTTTGGAAAGGTCCACGGATTGAATTTCGCAGGCAGGATATATTTCTTGTTCTATGACACGGATATTGATTTGATCGGTTTTGTGGGAAAAAGCAGGACCAATCGATTCGGGGCGGATTTTTCAAGAAATATTACCAGCAATTTTGAAATCCACGGGGAGTTCGCCTTTATCAATAACGTTAAAAACAGGACCATTGACCGTTCCGGGAGAATTTTTGAGTCAACATTTGATGCCAAGAGCTATCTCATCGGCCTTCGATACCTGACGAAATCGGACACGACCTTTATCCTCGAATATTATAGGAATGGAGTGGGCTTCAGTCGCGTTGCAATGAAAGACTATTTCTCCCTGATCGATAGGGGGTATGACTCATTTCTTGCCACAGGAAATGATTCCTTTTTAAAGAAGGCCCAGGGGGTTACCGAGGGAAATTACGGAAGGCTCAACCCGATGAAGGATTATCTCTATCTGCGCATCAGCCAGAAAGAGCCCTTCAACATCCTCTATTTCACCCCATCCATCATAGGGATCATGAACCTTAATGATAAAAGCTTCTCCATCGCTCCAGAGTTTTTGTACACGGGCATTACCAACCTTGAGATCAGATTGAAGGGAAGCGTTGTAGGTGGGCAAAAGCACACTGAATATGGAGAGAAGCCAAACGATTACAGAATTGAGCTGAGGCTTCGTTACTATTTCGACGCCGTGAAGGCTTACGAATGGGCAACTAAAAAAGCGCTAAAGTGATACAAAATATTACTGCTGTCCCAACGTTATATGGGAAAAGTTTTGTAACTCTCTAAATATAATGAAGTTTAACCATGAAATGGTTTTTTTCGATACAAAACTCCAAATGAACCATACTCCTTCATCATCGCAGAAGGAGATGGCTCATGGATACTCGACAACCTGTCTTTGCTCAAGTCATGCAGGAAAGGATGCAGAAATGATAGTTGCAGGCATTGATGTCGGTGGTAAGAATGTACATATCGTGATCAAGAAAGAGGGTCAGATTATAGGAAAGGGAACCTCGCCTACCGGAATCAAAAAGGCAGAGGCGGTTGAGGCCTTGTATGAGCAGGTGCTCAAACAGGCGGGCCTGACGAGAAAAGATGTGGAGCATGTGGTAGCAACGGGAAGCGCGGCCAGACGCGTTTCCTTTGTCAGTGGTTTTATCTCGGATGTGACTGCGGATGCACGGGGAGCGAGTAAATTATTTCCAAATGCAAGGACCATCATCGACGTCGGAGCCGAAGAAGGCCGGGTCATCAAGGTCAACTCCGAAGGAAAGGTTTTGGATTTTGCCATCAATGATAAATGCGCTGCCGGAACAGGGACTTTTTTGGAAGCCATGTCAAGGGCCCTGGAGGTCTCTGTAGAAGAGATGTCTAAGATTGCATTCGATTCGACCAAAGCCATTCCGATGAATGCTCAGTGCGTTGTCTTTGGAGAATCGGAAGTGGTCTCCCTCATCCATCAGAATACCTCCAAACCCGATATTTCCAGGGCAGTCATGGATGCTATTGCAGGTAGAACCGGGGCGATCGCCCGAATCGTCGGTCTGGAAAAAGATGTGGTGCTCGTCGGTGGAATGGCTAAAAATGTTGCTTTCGTCGACTCTCTCCAAAAGAATATCGAGATGCCGGTCATTGTTCCGGAGAATCCCGATTACATAGGAGCAATCGGTGCGGCAGAAGTCGCTCTCTCTGGCGTTCTCGAATAAGAGGAATAACTCCCACTCCCCTTGGAGACTGCGTTGTAATTTCGTTCATGGTTCGAGAACCTCACCACGAACGGAAAACAGCATGTTAAAAAACAACTGCTTAGCCGTTCGCCCTGAGCATGTCGAAGGGTGAACGGTGAATTGTGACACATCCCCTTAAGGTAAGTCGATTAGACCCGACCACGGGGGGAGGTTCGGTGGAGTTATGTATAGACTATGTTGAGACCGCTAATAATAAGAAGGAGAATTAAATGGCCCAGCAAGAAAAAACCGTTGAGTTCTGGAGATGGCCTGAAACCAACTGGGTCAACCCGGATATCAATTGGGAAAAAGGTAAATTTATAACCGCGGGAGTTGACGTAGGCTCTGTCAGCACTCAGGCGGTGATCATGGTGGATGGTGAGTTTTTTGCCTCCGGCAATACACGCACGGGTTCAGACAGCCCCAACAGCGCCAAAAAAGGAATGGACTATGCGCTTGAGAAGACCGGTTTGAAATTGGAAAATATTGACTACTGTATCGGCACCGGCTATGGCAGGGTAAATGTGCCCATGGCCCAGCAGGCGATCACCGAGATATCCTGCCATGCCCTTGGGGCCAACTTCATGTATGGACCTGAAGTGAGGACGGTTATGGATATGGGCGGACAGGACTGCAAGGCCATTAGTATCGATGACCGTGGAAAGGTTCTGAACTTCATGATGAATGACAAGTGCGCGGCTGGAACAGGCCGTGGCATGGAGGTCTTTGCAGACCTCATTCATGTCCCTGTCTGGGAGATCGGCCCCCGCTCCTTCCAGATATCAAAAGAACCTCCCTCCATCAGCACCACCTGCGTCGTCTTCGCTAAGAGCGAGGTGGTAGGACTTCTTGAACAGGGTGTTCCAGAAAACGAGATCATGGCCGCTTACTGTTCTGCAATGGCCCACCGGATTATGGAGCTTCTCAAGCGACTGGGTGTGAAAGAGAAATTTGTCATCACCGGCGGGATCGCAAAGAATGAAGGAGTGGTCAAGAGGCTGGAAAAGGAACTCGGGATCAAGACCGCCGAACAGGCTTGGGCGAATCCACGGTATCGCAAGAAGAACTATCCCTTCGATACCCAGCTCGCAGGAGCCACAGGAGCTGCCCTCTTTGGACAGGCATTGCTGAAGATGGGAAAGGCCAAAAGTGTAAGAAAAACGTAAATTCAGTTCGGAGTTTAGAGTTCGGAGTTCGGAGTAAAAAAAACTCCCGACTCCGAGCTCTTAAAAAAAGGAAGTAATAAGATGATAGCCAATTACGGGTTTAAGGATGGTTCCGGAGATTGGTTTCTCACTCTGGACACAGATAAATGCAATGGTTGCGGCAAGTGTGTGGAGGTCTGTCCAGCAAAAATTATCGAAGTGGGACAGGACGAAATAGACATTTTCCGTGAAGAACCTGTGGCCTTTGTAAAGCATGAAGAACGAAAAAAGATCCGTTACCATTGTGCTCCCTGTAAACCTGGCTTCGGGTCTGAACCACCCCCCTGTGTGGCCGCCTGCGAAACCAGGGCCATCTCTCATTCCGACGGGTGGAAGACCTGCTTTAAAGATAGTCATCAGTAATCATTGATCATTTATCCGTGGTTAGTAGTTCATAGTCCATAGTCCATCGTTCATTGTTGATCATATGAGCAGAGAAGAAGAATTAAAAATACCCTTTCTCCCTCTCCCTTGACGGGAGAGGGTCAGGGTAAGGGTGAAAAAGGTTTCATATGCCTCGAGAAAAAGAATTAAAAAAAGAAGGCTGGGAAAAACGTTTCACCATGGACGAGCCCCGCCTGACCGAAATGGCAGGTCAATACAAAGAGCTCGGCTTTGAGGTCCTGCTTGAACCCGTGGATCTCTCTTCGGAAGAATGCACCAGTTGTATGGCCGATAACCCCCAACGCTACAAAACCATCTACACCCGCCTGAAATAATAGGTTCCCGGGCCTGGTCTTGATAGGGATTGACCCAGCACATAATAAGTTCCTCAAAGTAATTTTCTTTAATTTTGTTATTGCATTTTTATTCCAACATAAAACCTTTCAAGCAATAATCGATAATTCTTGTTGAAGTTTGCATTTAGAATGAGTAGACTCTTATCAAACCGCAAGGGTTTAAACCAACCTCCCAACTAACCTTTGGGGGACTCTATGAACACACAAGAAGTAAAACGTAAGCTTACTGTCATCCTCAGTGCAGATGTCAAGGGATACAGCCGCCTCATGAGTGAGGATGAGGTGGAAACCATCCACACCCTTAATATTTACAAAGAAGTAATGACAAACCTCATTCAACAGCACCACGGTAGAGTCGTAGATAGTCCAGGGGATAACTTGTTGGCTGAGTTTGCCAGCGTGGTGGATGCAGTGCAGTGTGCCGTGGAAATTCAAAAAGAACTCAAGGTAAGGAATGATGAGTTACTTGAGAACCGAAGGATGGAGTTTCGGATCCGGGTCAACCTTGGGGATGTTATCGAGGAGGAAAACAAACTCTATGGTGAGGGAGTCAACATTGCAGCCCGTTTAGAGAGCCTATCTGAATCAGGAGGCATCTGTATATCCGGAACCGCTTATGACCATGTGGAGAATAAACTATCTCTCGGATATCAGTATCTTGGAGAACAGACTGTTAAAAACATCGCAAAGCCAGTGCGCGTGTATCGAGTCCGGATGGACCCTGGTGCTGTTGCTCGAAGGTTTTCAGAGGTTGTCTCTAAAGATAAGTTGGTATTCCCTCTACCTGATAAACCCTCTATAGCCGTGCTACCTTTTACAAATATGGGTGGTAAAAAAGAAATGGAGTATTTCAGCGACGGACTTGCTGAAGGGATCATCAATGGCCTCTCTAAATCCGACAACATTTTTGTGATCGCCCGGAACTCCACCTTTACTTACAAAGGCAAACCTGTAAAGGTTAAGCAGGTCGCCGAGGGGACAGAAGTCCTCAGGATCGATCCCAAGTTCTCCATCGAACAGTACATAAAGGTACTTCCTTTCGATCAACCCAAAATAGATCGCATAGCTGATGCCCTGCGCAAAGCTGGGCTGAAGTAAGTGTGGGTAACTTGTTGAAAGTCCCTCTTTTGGGGTGAGTTATGGAATGGAGTTTTCAGAATATGCCGGTATTAGGCCTTCAAAGAGAATGTTGCACCCTTTCGAGGCTTTATTGATTTTAATTTCTGAAACTATCAGAAAGGAGGAAATGAACATGGATCTCGGATTGAAGGGTAAGAAAGCCATCGTCACTGGCGGCACACGCGGCATCGGACGCGCCATCGCCAACCTCTTGACCGAGGAAGGCTGTGACATCGGTATCTGCGCACGTACCGCCGCCCAGATCGAGGAGGCGGTTGCCTCCTTCAGGGCGAAGGGTGTTAAGGCCTTCGGGTCAGTAGTGGACGTGGCCGACGGCACCCAGCTCACCAGTTTCGTCAAGTCGACCGCCGAGGCGCTCGGTGGCCTCAACATCTTCATCTCTAACGTGAGCGCGTTTGGTGTCAGCAATGACGAGGCCACGTGGAAGAAAAGCCTCGAGATCGATGTGCTCGGGACCTTTCGCGGTTGCGAGGCGGCGGTGCCGTTTCTTGAAAAGTCGGGGGCCGGCGCCATCGTCGTCGTTGGATCAGCGGCCGCTGTTGAGGTAGGAGGTTTGGGTCCGCGCGGCGCTTATGGCAGTGTGAAGGCCGCAATCCTGCCCTACATCAAGTCTCTTGCGCGGGACCTCGCGGTCAAGAACGTACGCGCCAACGTGGTCTCGCCCGGTACCGTCTATTTCAAGGGCGGAGTGTGGAATATGGTAGAGCAGAACATGCCCGAACGGTACCGACAAGCATTAGGACGCAATCCTATGGGCCGTATGGGCACACCGGAAGAGGTCGCAAACGCGGTGGTGTTCCTGGCCAGCCCACGAGCCAGTTTCATCACCGGAACAAACTTGATTTGCGACGGGTGCATCACCCAGCGGGTACAATTTTGACCCGTGAGAGCCCGGATGACATGAAGAGAAGGGATTGAGTAGTCGGAGTTGCGTTCACGGGTGAGGAGGAAAAGGATTGTGAAAGATCACAAAGAATGCTTTGTTAATTATCTGAAAGAAATTTTGAGATGTTGAGGGGAATAATCACTTTTATGAGGTTTGCTTATGCAAATTCTTGAAGGAATGAAGGTCATTCAAATCACGCAGTTCATCGCCGGATCTCGCTGCACACAGTTACTTGCTGACATGGGCGCCGAGGTCGTGAAGGTGGAACCCCCTCGTGGCGATACGCTACGGATGATATTCAAAATGACCCCTGGCGCGGAGCGCAACTATTCTGTGTTCAACTGCAATAAGTACGGCATTGCAGTCAACATGAGCGACCCTCAAGGCCGGGAGGTCATTCTAAAGCTCGCGACGATATCAGATATTTTTGTCCATAATCTGATACCCGGCTCCATTGAGAACCTGGGCCTGGGCTATGAAGATATCAGATCCCTGAAAAAGGATATTATTTACACCGCCATGGGGACCATTCGCATGCCTGCGCCAGGTTTGGGTGAACACAACAGGTTCATCCTGGAGCAGTGGCTTGGATATACCCCTGACGAGGTACAGAAACTATATAAGCAGGGAACGATATTATAGAAAGGTCACAGCTTCACTTTGCAAAAACATATTGATGGCCTTGTACCCCAATCGCTAAAAAACCACCTTCACCCGCAAGAAAAGATTAAACGCTTGAATATTGGCATCAAGAAGACGCTACTATTCTATTCTTCTATCTCCTTTAACATCTTTTGAATGACTGGTTTTATTTCAGGTAATCGTTTCTTGACAACCTCCCAAACAATTTTATAATCCACTCCAAAATAAAAATGGCTGATTTTGTCTCGCATTCTTGCCATCTCCCGCCACGGCAATTCTTTATAATTTTCCCTTACCTTCTTCGGTATATTCTTCGTTGCTTCTCCTACGATCCCTATCTTCCAAACCACGGCACTTCTGGTCTTATCATCAGCGTAAAATTCATTAAAATCCATGTTTCCAACGAAATACTCTATATTTTCTATGGCTTCAAAAATGTCTTTGATAAATAATTTAAATTCTCTTTTCATACATAAACCACCTCTTTTAGGATTCTATCTTTAAGTTCATGCCTTACAGCCTCTTTTCTAACTAAATCAACCTTCTTTTTAAGAAGTTTCCGAAGATATTCTTCAAGTGCTATGAATTTTAGTAGATCTGGAACCTCCTCAAAATCTACAAGAATGTCTATGTCGCTTCCCTTTTTTTGTTCACCTCTTACAATGGAACCGAAAACCCCCATTTCAGTGACCTTATATTTCTTATACAAATCCTCCTTGTGTGCCTTGAGCACCTCATTTATA